>JALZWN010000311.1 GCA_023300235.1 Mariniblastus sp. | reverse complement strand
GCTAACAGCTTGGAAAGCTGAGCGACATTGTCGCTCGGTTCTCCGAACCGTCAGCGTTTCCGGTTGCCTTCATGCCTTCGATTATACTGGACGATTTGGCAAGTGCTTAGTCTGCAACGATGGTCTGGTTTTTTATTTTGAACGGGAATCTGTTCGGGGAAAGCATCCATTGCAGCCGAGAGCGCAAACGCAATCAGCTTGGAAAGCTGAGCGACAATGTCGCTCGGTTCTCCGAACCGTAAGCGTAGGCGAGAGAGAGAGTAAGCTTGGCTATGATCTCCATGTTCAACTGAGATCGCTTAGAGGCAGCAGCGAAGCAATGCTGTCAGTGGCCCCGACAATTGGCCTACTCCTTCTTGCTTTTCTTAATGGCCTCATTGACGGCCTTCAATTGTTTGAACTGAAACGTGGCAAGTGGAGCCTGTTTCTTTTTGGCATCCTCAAGCGCGACTGCCCAGGTAATGGAACCTTTGGCTTGAACAATGCGCATCGTCCAGTCCAGGACCTGCTTCGTTTCGAAGGCTGGTTTTCCAGAGTTCCACGTCTCCTGCATGGGCGGAAAAAAATGTCCTAAGGAACCTTTGATGTAGTTGTCCTGCTCGATAAGAGTGATGGCAACTTCATTCCCCTCCCATGAAGGACTCTTCCTTTTCATCGGCGTGGGGTGGCCTGCAGTAAAATCGGATTCAGGGCAAGTCAATAGCTTGGGGGATCCGCCCATGTTGAACGCCAAAACCGCCTCTGGATTTCCTGCATGAGCCGCCTTTTGCAACAGCTTGATATCACCGTACTTCGCATGGTCGAACCACCAACCGGAGATCTTCGTGCCGTAGCGCACTGAATATTCTTTGACAATGATTTCAGCGACGGCTTCCTCAGGCGTCATCCCGCGAGATTTGGCGTACTTCTTCCATTTGTCGATGACACCCGGTAATGCCTTTTCCGGGTGTTTACCCATCGTAGGGCCTTCGGTCGCAAAATAGACGATCACCTTGAAGCCTTGCTCGGTCAGTGCGTCCAGCATTTCACCAAACAGATCGCGTTCCGGGACGATGTCGGGCGAAATACGTTTGGCCAGTTCAGCGTGAGGCGAGGTGTAGAACGAACCGTTTGCGCCTTGCGTGATATTAATTTGCACCCACGACGCAGTATCGAGAACCTTGATCTGATTCATCATTTGTTGCACGTCAAATTTAGCAAGCGCTTCCGGCTGTCTCATACCTGGGACGTTAAAACGGAACCCCCATTGCCCTTCCATCCAAGCTGCGCGACCGTGCGTTTGGCTATCTGTCTTCGCTGTTTTTTTATTCGAAAGCTTACGGATATACTTTTGATCACGGCGGCTAAGCATGGCTATCTGGATCGACAACGTTTTATTGTTGTCCGTTCTTCGTAATTGGACGATATCGTTCTCGACGTCGATAAATTCTGCTTCAACACTAAACTTTCCGTCCGCAGATTTCCAAACGCGAGGTTCATCAGCGAATGCAGTCGTCGTTGCAGCGCAGAAAACCGCCCAAAACACCAGTGCGAGCAGCGTGCAAAAGTTCGGCGAGACAGTCGTTTTGCGCTTCATAGCATTCTCTTATTTAACACTTCGAATTTAGCCACAGTCTGGGCGGCATCAGAGTTTACACTACTGCGCCATTTGAGTTGCAAAAATTTGGCGTTGCACCCTGTGCTCTTTTTTAACGCGGTCGTCCCCCGGAGCGGCGACTAGAATTTTCTGCTCGTCGGGGGCGTTCTTGAGATCCAACAGCGTCCAAGGTGCTTCAGCCAAGTGACTGAAGACCTTAGTGACAGATACCGCTCACTTTAAAGTGATAACCAGCTCCTGCCCCGTGGCAATTCGAACAGGGCCGTCGAGCTGAATCACGGCGGTGCCTTGATTCATTGTCACCGTCGCGTTCACGCTCTTTTCATTGCATGTGACCGTAACCTGCTTCATCTCGGTACCCAACGGGTTCAGACGAATCGTTTGCAGGGACAGGCTGCCGCTGTCGAGTCGTAGCTTGGCCTGCATCTGTTGCGAGTCGCCCGTTGCGTCGATTGTTTGGCTATACGAGCCCCAGCCTTCTGCGGCGGTGAACGCGGCGCGGAAATTTTCCGGAGTCAGACGCGGTGCAAAACCGATCTCGCCTTTGGGGCCGTGGTATTCAAACCCAGACACGCCTAAGAAGACCCCGTAAGCGGCCATGGCTCGCGAATAGTGGTCGCCGCATTCGATTTCGTTGTACGGGTTTCGTTTTGCTGCGCCATAACGATCGTGGATCGCACGGGTCACAGCCAAACCGCGTTGCACCGCTTCACTATCGGGTTTGCCTTCGTAGATCATGTGTGATGCAACTTGATATTCAAACCCGGTCATGCACTCGTCAAAATAGCCGCCCGCCCCAAGCCAAGTTTTGAAAGTTTCTTTGCGGCGTTCCATCCCCGGCACAGCAACGTCACTACCGCCCTTGGGCCAAGCGGTCATGATCATGCCGGCTTCGCCCACATCTGCATAAACACGAGCCCCTTTGATAAAGGTGTGCTCTCGGGCATAGCCACCGGCATCTGGAGCGAAATTATATTTCCACAGAGCGTTGAGTGCGGAATCGGTTTCTGGCTTTGGCAACACGCGGGGCAACCCAACCTGCCATGCCCATGACTGACCTAGAACTTGGTCGATGTGACTCCCTACATTTGTATTGATCCGGTTGTAATTAGACGGCCGATGAATGAAATATTCACCGTTGTAGACTTGTTCAACGATATTTTTCATGCCACGATCGGCCACCTCCGTACAGGTCTTGGCAAACGCGTCATCTCCCATCTCTTCGGCCATCTGTGCTCCGGCACGCAGTGACGCGCAATACAACGAAGAAATCCACCCCATCGGTCCATCCCAAGACGCATCAAGCGTGTGCTGCTGAGAACCTTCCAGCAAACCCTGTTGCTTAGGATCCTGCCGGAGGAGATATTGAATAGCCTGTTTGGTCTTTGGCCAAACGCGTTTGAGGAACGCTGAATCGGCTGACATCTGGTGTTCACGCAGGGTCCTCAGAATCGTGCCCGCCTGTCCATCGGTCGCTGCGGATCTATCGCTTTCCCCGCGATAAGCAATGCCTCCACTGGAATTAATTGCAATGCCGTAGTCCACATGCTCGCGTAGATATCGCTCGAACTCGGGGAAAATCCGCCCCATCGCCTGCGCATAACTCCAAACGTGCGTACAAGTCCCCCCACAAGAATCAACGCCTTCCCACCCCCAAGGGCGGCCGTTGTCAAACCAGTGGAAGGTCTGAGTCGCCAGACAATCCAAAGGAATAAATGTACGGTCCAACAGCCAGTGAGGAAGCGTTGAGTCACGCCATGTTTGGTTCCAACGCCGGGTCCCACCTGCCAACTGGTCAAAGTCTTTTTGAATTTTCTGAGCCACATCGGCAGCGCTGGAAAACAACGGTGCATAGTGACGGTTAATCGTGGCAAAGTCGTCGATTACAGCCATTCCTCGCGTCTGTCCTTGCTTCTTTTGGTGCAGCGGGAAATACCAAGTTAGCAAAAATTGTACTTGGCGACTCTCACCGGCAGCCAACGTCAACGATTGCCCTAGCGTTCCCACCAACGGCTTGTCGAGCGTATGTGAAATCGAGCCAGCCTTTTCTGACGATTGCTCAAACGTCTTAGCAAACGCGTCTTTGCTTAACGGCAGATTGGCCTCAGGTGATCCGAGAAGTTTGTCGCCGTCGGGGTCGATCAAACTGAGCGCCATCGAACCGTAGCCGTGATGCGTCTCAAGTCCCTTCTCCGCCGCGGGCTCAACGGTTTGGTGGAGCGTTACAAGACCCTGCTGTTGGAGCAGAGTATTTCGCCGCTGCCCGAGATCTGCTGCGTCATCATACGGACACGTAGCATTCTGCAGCCAACCCATCAAATCCACTTCGACGGGTTCCTTTGCGGTGTTCGTGACGGTGTAAGCCAACACGGTCGCCGGCAACGCCGAGTCCTTCGCGTTCAACGGTATGAACGGAGAAAACGCCTCCAGTTCTACCTTTACCGGACATTTCGGATCCGCGTAGGTGACTCGACCGATTGGATACTCACCCCGAAAGGTGACTCCTGGAAACCCCTGCGAATCGAGCGAACGCACTTCGACGGCATCATTCTGCTTGATGCGAATGGCAAACCCCTGCTCAACCTCGGCACCATTGCGTTTACTGTAGTTGCCAGTTTTGGAGTCGACTGGTTCGGTGTAGTGGCCGTTCATGGTCATCAAGCTAAGCTTAAGACCGCCAACGCTTTCACGTGTGTAGTTGCTCTTGAAAATATCCCACAACCAAAGACGTCCATCACCTGAAAGGTAAAGCTGTCCACAGCCAATGCCGCCGATTGGCAACCCAACGTAATTCAACTCATTTCCACTGAACACCTCAGGCGTACCCCGGGCGGTGAGCGACTCAATCCAATCTACCGAAAGATTTTTGTCTTCTGGGATTTTCGGAAGCACGGGCTTCAACTGGACTTTAACCGCGCTCGCGTCTCCGCCTTTCCTAAAATCATCAAACGTAATGTGTCCCCAGCCCCCGGTGTTGCTGTCGACGATTTTCAGATACACGTCTTGCCCGACCAACTCGGCAACACTCCAAACAATCCGCTCCATTTTTTGAATGTCACCGCCGGTTTCCCGCCGTACTTCCGCCCCGTCGTTAGTACAGAGCGCTGCGTAAACGCCGCTAGTTCCGCCGCCGATTAGAAAGTTGACACGCGCCGAGGTTATCTTAAACGTGTCCGAACGTAACTCTCCGACATACGAATCGCTCTTGCTTCCAGAGGGACCATCGAGTGTAGAAAGATGCCACTTCCCCTGATGATTGTAGGCCTTTTTACTATCATGAAACGTCGCTCGGTCGGATACGATTTGGCCAAACTCGCCGGACACGATCTTCCAGCCCGCCAGGTCACCGCTCTCAAAATCAAACAGAGCCGCAGAAGGCTTAGGCACAGCCTGAACACCGAGTGCCTCAAGCATTAGTTTGGAAAGAACGCGATTCCCCTGCGCGTTCAAGTGCACGGTATCCCCCGTCAGGATGCCCTTTTCTGCATTCTCAGGATTGTGCTCTTTTAGATACGCGATGAATTTTTTTCGTAGATCGAGCAGCTGAGTCTTCGTGTCCTGGGC
>JALZWN010000310.1 GCA_023300235.1 Mariniblastus sp. | reverse complement strand
GTTTTCAGGTCGGTTTTTTTATTGCGCTATTGGATGCTCAACTTCGCTCCACCAAGTGACAACACGGTCATTGAGGTTGGCCTCTGCAAATTCAGCGGGCTGACCTCTCGTTCGGTTGGCTGACCTCTCGGTCGGTTGGCTGACCTCTCGGTCAGGCTAGGTACAAACTTCCGCCGAACGATTGGACTGGGGAGGCAGGAAATGTTTTTGGATGTACCGTTTTACTTTCCAGATCTTTTTGGCTTTGCGAACTCTCGCATACATTTCGACATACTCAGAAATTGGGATCAGAGCCCGGCAGTTGATTCCGTCGATGACCCAAAGTTTGTATTGAGAATGATCCGCATCTAGCACTTGAATCACCAAGTTGTTTTTGCCTACGTCGTTGTAGATCGTGCCGTCGCGGCGTACGGATTTCAAAGCTTCGAGTGCGTTGAGCAAACTGGCTTTGCGATAGCCGCCGGTTTTAGCGGCCGACATGATTGTCTCCGAGATGGTTCCGTTGTAATTTTTGATCGCCCGGAAAACGAGTCCTGCGCCAAGATCGGTTTGTACTTGGCCGTGGTACTCAACAAGATAGGGGATGGCCTCTCGCAGATTTTCAAACGTCTGGTTCAACTTCTCAAACTTTCTCCGCTCGCCTTCGTTGGCGTCCATTGATTCAGCTGACTGAAACAGACGTCTCCACCAGCCTGTATTGGCATGCAAAATCTCAATGGATTTTTCAGGCGGGATTATTTTGACTACCAGATCGGAGTCATGCGGATGGATATAGCAATCCCTTTTGCAGCCAGATGCAAATGGCAGCTGGTTCGATAGCTGAATTGTCGTAGGTCGGGCTTCAAGAATCATTGCGTTGCGTCATGACTTGGGGGGCTGCGAATTGCTAGACCTTCACCTTAGCTATGTTGCCAGATTTCACCAAGACGAGCTGGCTGGTCCGTTAAAATGCCAGCGAATAGAAGACTGGCCGAATCAGTGCTGTCTTAAACTAAGTCGATCTTGGTTAAGGCCAAAGACAGAACGCATCAAAGGCTTTTGGAGGCTAGGCCTAGGGTAAATCAGTTTTTTGAATTTGGGTGTTCTGGTGGCCCGACGCGTTATTGCTTGTTGATTTAGTCAACAAATCCGTCTACTTGAATGAACTCCAGACTGCCTGAACGCATGACTGGCTTGAAGTCCATCACCACATTTCCTCGCTAACGCGTAGGGCCACCATTTATAGTGGTTTCCTGATTTGCAAAACGGCTTAAGCCTGAAGGCTTGGACCGCGTTCGTTAACGTGAGGTCACTTCTCTTCTTTGACGCGTGCCAAGTGCTTATCTCAATACTCTGCGTCAAAACAGAAAGCTGTTGGCAGAAAGCGTTTAGCACTTTGGCAAACGGTCGATCTCATCAGCAGCGGCTTGGCTGGCGGCGTCTGCCATTTTCAAAAACTTTTGGTCACCGATGTCAACGACGACGATTGGTGAACCCACCGTGTATTTTCCATCGAAGGCAGTCGGAAGCGTCACGAGTAGAAGGCGTTTTTCAACGATGGCTTGGATGACCGCTGCTCGCGGATAGATCCCAATCCCGGAGAGCTTGTCGTCTTGCGACAGCCGATGGGCCTCGACATGCGAAATTCGCTTGCCGTCGCTTTCGTATCGAACCGCTGAGATGCCGTATCGGAGCACTGAATCTGTCTTGAGTGGATGTTGCAAATAAAACAAACCCTATTATTGCAGGGTCTGCTCTGTTTGGCGATCGGTTGGGATCGGGGCTGGTTGAAGTCGTATTTGGCCGGCTGTTTTAAATCGATTTCGATTGCCGCTGCGATGCCTCGTTGCATGGCGACGCCCACCACCGAGAATCGCTCTTCGGAGCTGGACGCCGTTCTCTCATGCACTCATTTTTTAAACGGCTTGGACTCGTATTCCAGTATCCACGCATCGAGGACAGCGGCTACGCTTCAACTTGCATTCGCAGGCGATTTTGCCGACGGCCAAGTTTTCTGCCGACGTTTCGGCTCATCCGTTCCATCGCAGACGAGATGACTTTTGACAAGGAAGCATTTTTGTCGGTCACAAAAAACTCTTGTCGGTTGCGTAGTTTGACCAATACTTTGCAAATTTTTCCAATCTCCCCGCCAGCTCCATTTGCGCTCTCGACGGTGATGATGATGGAACGCACGTCATTCTGGTATTTCGCAAAAACAGATCGAGCTCGAGATTCAATTCGAACAACTGCTGATCTGCCTAAAAGCCGATTTTTGTCGTTGAGATAAAGTTTCATGTCTGAAGCTCCAATTAAATTTGCATTTGGCTTGTCGCTAATACGACGGTACTGGAGGCGTTTTACTTACGGCAAATCAAAGTTTTTTTGTGCATCAATCTGATTGGAATTGTCGGTGTTGCAGCTGTTTGGGTTTGTTGGTTTTTAGATGTTTTGGCGAAGTAAAAGAAATGTGGTGATGGTGCTTTCAGCCTGGCTGCGTGCATGACAGGCTGGAAGCCCATCACCACATTTACTCTCGCTAAAGCGTCGAGCTACCATTACTGATAGAATCTGGAGAACGAAAAAGGAACGTTCCTGTTTTTTATTACTGTCGACATCGGGTAGGAAGCGTGATCAATCAAAGCCAACCACGGGACCTCGATTCAAACTCAGCCGGCGAACTGGTCGTTGTGATCCATGGGTTTGGGGGCAAACGAATTTGGATGCAGCCGTTGGCCTGTCGTCTTAGGCGAAGCTATCGAGTGATTCACTGGACGTACTTTAGTGTCGCCGGCTCGGTCGAATCTCATGCGAAACGCTTCGCTGATTTCTTGCTTAATTTGAATCACGACGGGCCGATCCACATTGTGGCTCACAGCATGGGATCGATCGTCACGCGAGCCGCGATTCAGTTTCAAGAGATTGCCAAACTCAAACGAATCGTACTGTTGGCTCCGCCTAATTCGGGATCGCCGGTTGCCCAGTTGATGAGTTACGGACTTGGTTGGGCTTGTCGACCGCTTCGCGATCTTTCTTCGAGTCCCAATAGTTTCGTTAATCATTTGACGATCGAGTTGCCTTGTGAAACGGGCGTGATCGCTGCTCGATTTGATATTCAAGTGCCAGTCAGATCGACTCTGATGCCGGGGCTTGCGGACCACGCGACTATTTTTGGCACTCACAACTCGCTGCTTTTTTCGGCCAAGGCCAGCCGGATGGTGACGCGGTTTTTAGAGAGCGGTCAATTCACTGACAGCCAGCATCAAGGGTAGCGCAACGATTCAGCGACCAAGTGACCGCGTCTACGGGACTTCCGGGTCGGCTTGGCTGGCGTCGATGAACCAGTATTTGAAAAAGAAAATCAGCGTTGCGATGATTCCCCAGCTGAGCCCCAGCACAACGCCAAGGTCCAAGACGCCTCGCCATGGCTGAGGGATCTGCTGGAACAGCATCACCAAGCCGGTGACGCCGATTAGTAAGCAGGCGATGACGATCTTGCGTTTTTTGGTCGAGTGAAAAAAGCCCATGCAAAACAGCGGCGCGAGAATCGCTCGCAGTAACGTTGAATTGTCTCGCAAGAAATGTGCTCGTGCGGCGACGCGTGGTGAATAGCCTTTTTGAAATCCTTTGTAGCCTTCGCTGTAAAGCATGAAGAACAGCCACGGGATCATCACGGCGTAGTGTTCGATACCTAGAGGTAACTGAAAGCCTTCGCTGACTTGTTTGTACATTCGCATTACGGCGAAGCTCAAAACGGTGCAGGCTCCTAGTACGCCCCAGATGGCAGCGATGCTTCCGATCCGTCGGTCAAGATAACGTTTCACAAATGGTCTCTAAAATTCTGTAGCTGCGATGATTGAAATGCGTTGGCGTTCGACGTACATAAGTCGATGCAGGTGATAGCGGGAAAAGCTTGGTGGTCTGTATTCTACCCGGAATTTCAATTAACACGATCACCCAAGCGTGTGACGAGTTGTCACAAATGGGATTGGGATTTGGTAGGGTTAATAGTGTTACAAATCAGGAAGGCCTGATCGGTGGTAGCCCGACGTGTTAGCGAGGAACTGTGGTGGTGGGCTTCCAGCCTGTCATGCGGGCAGACAGGGTGGAAGCCCATCGCCACCGTTTTTAGGCTTCGCCAAAACATGCTAAATCAACGTGCCCTGACGCGTCGGGCTACCAGGACACTCGGAGTGAAAAACGGCATCGTATTGCTGTTCGGTAGGTCGGGGAAACGTGATGGCAAGAATTAGCCAACTAACAACGCTTGAACGATCTCGCCCGAAACCGACCAAACCGCAAACACCAAGCCGGCCAGCAACGTTGTCGCTGCGGCCAAAATAATTACCAGCTCCCAAACTTGCAGCCAAACGATCGTCCCGCGGCTGCAACCAATCCGAAACATCGTTTCCATTTCGCGAGCACGTAGTCGAAGCGAAAGCACGACCACTAAAGTCAACAACATCGCAGTCGCCAAACCTACCAATAGTGAGTTTGCTTCAAAAAAGCGATTCACCCGAAGCACCATGCTCATCAAATCGCGAATCACCACTGGCGGTCGGGCGAGCTGCCTTCCATTGCGGTTTGGGTCGGTTTGATAGCGACCTTGCAGGATTGTTTCGTTTTCTTCGGAGTCGGCGACCACGATGATCGAGGTCAGCGGGAAGTCGTCAACATTGCCGTGGAAATGAAACGATCCGATGTTGTTGTCGGTGATTTCAATAAACTCCGTGACCCCCGCACTGGCGATGATTTGCTTGTCCGTCTTTTTTAAGACCTGCACGCTGTCTTCGGTCGCGTCGGTCAAGTCTTCGTGTCCGTGGCCCAGCCCTTCGATCACCCAAGTCGTTTTCACGTCCACAAAAACGGCCCGGTCGTCCGGACTGCCGTTAGGTTTAAGCACGCCCGCGACCGTCATCCGCAACGGAGTCTCGCCGGCGAAAGCCAACGCATTGCGTCGATCGGATTCGAGTTGCTGACCGGGTGCGATCCCTAACTGCTGCGCAACGTCGTGGCCCAACACGCAGTCACCCAGCGTACCGAAGGCAAACCCGGTTTCGATCTCCAGGCCACGAAACTTAAAGTAATCTAACGAAGTGCCAACCACATGGAACTGCTTGGCGGTGAAGCGAGCATGAATTGGAATCGCGGCGGCGAGTCCGGTTTCCTGGATGTACTTCGCTTCGTCGTAGCGAATTGGTTTCATGTCGGGGTTGATGCGAAAGTAGGTCGCGTTCAACGCCAAATCTAAGTCACTGCCAGTCGCACCAACCACCGCTTGCGTCGCATCGGCGCGGCTGGCGATTTTCTGATTGAACTGCCAAAGCAAAATGCGAATCGTGACTGGCAGCAACACCGTCAACACGACGCTGGCGATCAAGATCAACGATTTTACTTTATGATGCCAGACGTATCGCCAGGCCAAACTCAACGGACCGCTCATGAGGTCGCTTCCGTTGTCGCAGGGGTTTCGGACCGAAATTGCTCGAAGTCGATCGTGCGATCCATGCCCCCCAAGATGCTCATGTCGTGCGTCACCATCACCAACGTCTGCCCAAACCGCTCAGCTTGTTCGAACAGCAGTTCCATGATGGTGCGTTTGTTTTTGGGATCCAAGTTGCCGGTGGGTTCGTCGGCGAGAATCAATCGCGGTTCGGTTATTAATGCTCGGCAGATGGCACAGCGTTGTTTTTCGCCTTGAGAAAGTTGCTGCGGGAAACGCTTTAGCTTGTCGCCCAGCCCCATTTCTTTCGCCAAGCCTATTGCCCGGGCTTCCATGTCTTTTGATTGTTGCAGGGAGCGATTGATCGCAAACGGCAGCAAGATGTTTGATTTCAAATCCAAGTAGTCGACCAGTTCGAATTGCTGAAACACCAGCCCAATGTTTAAGATTCGAAAATCGCGTCGCTGTGACGATGACATGTTGCTTACGTTCTGTCCCGCGGTCACGACACTGCTACTGTCGGCGGTCGTGATTCCAGCGACTAAGTTTAGCAACGTCGTTTTGCCACAACCGCTGGGCCCGACAAAGGCCACCTTCTCGCCTTCGGCAACCGTTAGTTCGGGTATCTGCAAACTAAAATCAGTTCGCGGGTACCGGAACTGAAGGTCTCTGATCGAAATCATTGGATGCTTGGTTCTTCCCAGAATTAGTGGTAGCGAGTGTCAGTCGTTGAATTTGTTTCGCATTAAAAAAAGCGATTGAAAGTCACAAACAACTCTTTGAAGAAACGAACCATGTTGGGCGAGAATGCTTCACCTATGTGCAGATACTCGTGCCGGGGGTGGTTTGGTTGGTTTGCAATCTGGACCACGACCAGCAGTAAGACCTTTGCGAGAATCACGTTGTTCTGCGGGCCATCCGGGGCGAAGCAATATTAGCAAAGCTAACCATGCCGGAGCTTGCCACTGCGACAAAGCTGCTGGCCGATTCAAGCAATCATCACTTCATCCCAGTAAAATACGATTCAGCACTACCTTTGAGCAATTCTTCGCAGGAAATCGAACGTAGTTATCTAGCCCAAAAACTGCTAACACGCAGTTTTTGGACAGACACTAGCTAAGCTGAGTCTCGCTGGCGAGTGGTCACTCGGAGAGTCGTGTTACGTAACTCCTCTCCGAACCCAAGCGGATTGCAGCATCGTTACTCGACTGGTTCTAGCACGACCGAAACCAAGTTCATGATTCCAGTTTTGACTAGGGACTTGGGTTGGATCACGACCTGCGATTTACCTGCGACGAATTCCACTTCGGGCAGTTGGACGGTTTTCCAGTCGGCCCAGGTTCCAGTTTTGGCGACGGTGTGAGAGAACGTGGACTTTCCAATCTGAAATTCAACCACGGATCCGGCCGCTTGGTCCTCGCAGGAGTACTTCAACATCGGTCGATACTTACCGGCCTTAGCGACGTTGATGTTCCAGAGCACTCGATCGCCGAGGTCACTCCATTGGTTGATGTTGTCCAGCTTATTCTTTTTCTTCTCAAGCCGAATCGACCTTCCTTTCAAAACCGCTTCACCAGCAGCTAAAACCAGCTTGCCTGATTCATCGGCTTGAATTCGGTACGGTTCCACGTCCAGCGAGCCGGCGATGTCGACTTGGAGCACGCTGGCGATTTTGTCAGGAGCACTGGCGGGCAGTTGAATTTTCCAATCACCGGGCTCTCCAGAAACCTTTAAAGCTTCAGCGGTGCCCATCATCGTGGCGGCGGCGGGTTCGCTATTCAAATACTTGATGTTCAGTACGCCATCGGCAGGCCATTCAAAAAGGTGGAAATACAAACGCGTGCCAGAGGCGGTTTTTTTCCGAGTGCAACGTCCATCCCAGCTATTGCGATCAAGTGGTGAAGCGCGAGTGCCGTAGATCGATTCGCTATACTTTTCCATCCACTGCCCTATCGCTTCCAGGCGTTCGATGCTGGCTGCGGGGATTTCGCCTTCGGCTGTTGGCCCGACGTTCAACAAGAAATTACCGCCCTTGCTGGCGATGTCGATTAAGTTGCGAATCAGTTTTTCGTTGGGCTTCCAGTTTTCGTCTTTGCTTTTGAAGCCCCAAGTGTCGTTCATCGTCATGCACGACTCCCAGAAAACACCTTCGCCAAATCCGGTTTGTGGAATGCTTTGTTCAGGCGTCCCGTAGTCTCCCAAGAACTCGGTGCTGGCAGTCATTCCCGCGTACCCGCGTCTGCCCTTGTCGACGCGATTGTTGACGATGGTGTTGGGTTGCAACGAGCGACAATAGTTGTACAGGTCGATGCCCATTTCATGTGTCCAGCAATCCCCCCACTCGCCGTCAAACCAAACGATGCCCACGTCGCCGTAGTTGGTTAGTAGTTCGTGCAGCTGGTTTTTCATGTAAGTTCGATAGATTTCCATGTCGGGTTTTTCGTTGGTGAAATTCCCTTGCCATTCTTCTTTGATCCCCCAGTGAGGGTGGTGCCAGTCTAGGATCGAATGGTAGAAACACATCTTCAAACCGTGTTTGCGACAAGCTTCGGCCAATGGCTTGAGTAAGTCTTTTTTGTACGGCGTGCCGCCCATGTCCCAATCGCTGTATTTGGAATCGTACAAGCAAAATCCATCGTGGTGCTTGGAAGTAATCACGATGTACTTCATGCCTGCTCGCTTGGCCAACGACACCCATTGCTCGGCATCGTACTTGACTGGGTTGAAAATCTTCATCAACGGTTCGTAGTCTTTGGTTGGGATTTTACCGTTGCTCTGAATCCATTCGCCGATTCCTTTGACGTCTTCGCCTTTCCAAACACCAGCCGGCTGAGCGTACAAACCCCAGTGAATGAACAGCCCAAATCGTGAATCGTTGAACCACTTCATGCGGTCAGCTTTCTCCGCTGCGGTTTCGCCAGAGAAGTCTTTCATCATGACCGCTGCGGAGTCGTTAGCGACTTCCGCTACTTGTTCGGGCGGAGCGGCGACTTGGGCCAGAGTCACATTCGAGCTTGACCAGCCAAATAAAAGAGCAAGACTTAGCGCTCTAAACACGATTTTTTGATTCACGTCACGGGTCTCCAGTAATTGAAATAGCAGCGTTTGTTATAACCTTTATCCTTGTCGCTGGCAACGATTTCTTGCGGCTATAAATCTTTGCCAACGTAATGCTGCCAGCGAAAAGGTGTTTGCTTTTCGACCGAGAAATTGCATGCTCTCGGCCAAGCTAAAGGCAAGCCGACCGGCCCAAAAACAGCCCAAGATCTGGGAGTACCGGCATCGACGGCTTATTCTCGCGCTTCATTTTTGCCAAAACCTAACGAATTATGAATACTCAAGTGAAAACATGGCGTTACGATTGTTCCATCGCAATTGAAAAACGACCAACTTACTGACCATAGAAATTCTACGAGAGAAAAATGTCTAAACAAAACGACAACCGTCGCGACTTTCTGAAGAAGACGGCTATCGCGGGTACGGCCGCCGCGGTTCCCTGTGCCTTGGCTCGTTCGCAAGTACACGCCGGCTCAACTCCTTCGGAAAGCGTTGTTAGGCAGCCGATTGGTTTGATCGGAGCCGGCGGCATGGGGGTTGGCAACATGAGTTCAGCTAAGGACATGGTGGATGTGGTCGCTATCGCTGATGCGGATTCAGGCCGGGCTGATAGTGCAAACAAGAGACTAAGTGAAGGTAAGGCTGACACGTACAAGCACTACCAAGAGATCCTTGATCGCGACGACATTAAAATCGTCCACATTGCTACCCCTGATCACTGGCACACAAAGCCATTGATCGAAGCGATGTACGCCGGCAAGGACGTCTATTGTGAAAAGCCGTTGACGCTGACCATCGACGAAGGCAAACAGATTCGCAAAGTCCAAAAGGAAACCGGCCGGATCGTTCAAGTCGGTACTCAGCAGCGAAGCACCTTTGATCTGTTTACAAAGGCAGTTGCGATTGTCCAGCAAGGACGTCTTGGCAAAATCAAAAAACTTACCTGTGCAATTGGTGGAGCACCAACTAGCCCAGAGATTCCGGTTGCCGAAGTACCCGCTGAACTTGATTGGGACCTATGGCTGGGCCCGGCACCGAAAGCCGAATATCGATTCTTACAGCAAAAGAAAAAAGAAGGCCAGAAGCGTGCCAAGTTCAACAGTAATTGTCATTACGAATTCCGTTGGTGGTACGAGTACTCAGGTGGCAAACTAACCGACTGGGGCGCTCACCACGTGGACATCGCGAATTGGGCTCTTCAATTAAACGGCCAAACTGCGGGCCCCATTTCAATCGAAGGCACTGCCGAGCATCCGGTTGAATACAAAGATGGTTTCGCCGTTCAGAAGGACCAGTACAACACCGCCAATAGTTTTGACTTCAGTGTCAAATACGCCAACGGAACTGAAATGGTCATCAAGCACAACACTTCCAACGGTCTTTTGATCGAAGGAGAGAAGGGGCGGATTTTCGTGAACCGCGGAAAACTGACGGGTGGCCCTGTTGAAGCACTCGAAGATAACCCGCTTCCCGAAGACGCCATCCAGCAGGCGTACAAAGGATTGCCAATGGAATACAACGAGCGAAAGGCTCACTGGTCAAACTTCTTGCATTGCCATCGTGAACAAATCGAACCGATTTCGGACGTTCACTCTCACATGCAAATGCTTAATATCTGTCACTTGGCTGGCATCTCGGCTCGCTTTGGCGGTCGTAAGCTTAACTGGGACAGCAAGGTTGAGCAGATTGTTGGCGATGAACAAGCCAATGCGTTCCTCGCGCGTCCTTATCGCGAAGGCTACGAGATCAAGATGCCAGAAATGGCCAGTTCAAGCTCAAAGTAACTGAAAGCTTGATTTGAAAAAACAAAAGGCGATGCTTCGTAGGAAGCGTCGCCTTTTTTAATTTGATTAGAGGCTGCTCGCGAAGTTTTCGTCGAACAGAATGCATCGGCCTTAAAACTTGACCTCGGGCATGGCGGCGACTTTGTCGTGAGGGAGTTCGACAGCTTCGCCAGTGCGAACATCGAACACTCGGCCCAACGGTTGATTGCTTTGCTTCGCGACTGGCCCAAGCGGCCCCAATCGGGAAATCAAATCGTTAATCGCTGCCAACTTCTGCTGAACGGTTGCTTCAGTCCCGCCTTGGCTATCAGGATCGACGCCCCAAATAATACGAGTGCCATAGATGCCTGAAACGCTCCATAGCTCAAAGGGTTGCTTTTGTTCTAGCTGATCTGGTTTTTGGGAAGTAACGACGCGGAACACACCGACGTCACCGCCAACGAAGTATTGGCTGATCTTAGCCGCGGCTCGCACTCGATTGTCCGGCCAGTCAGACCAAGTGTTTAATTGGGCTTGGCGTTTGACAGGATAAGGCATGCAGATGATCGGCAAGTTCGGTGTTTCGCTGAGCTGTTTGGGCATCACGATTCCATTGCGATCCACGGCGAGCTTGATCCTGGTGCTTTGGTCGATCGCTCCCTGCATGGTGACTGAATTGATCGCTACCACAGCAACGGGTTGTCGGTAGGCCAAATCGATTTCAACGCCAGTCTTTGATTTTGAAATCGAATGAATCTGATCTACGAACGGCATCCCTTCTACTTGTTCTGCGGTTCGAGCAATCAAACTAGGATTCAAAATCGACGGCGATTGTTCTGTGCTCAAAATCAACTCACGCGGGTCGATGTCCACCCATGGCGGCGGTTCGGGCATTCTGATTTTATCAGCCGTTAGGTGGTACTCGTCGACGTTGACAATCGAAGCTTGGTTGTTTTTCCAGAGGAAAATCACGCCGCCGATGACCAAGCAGGAAGCCGCGACAAACAACGTCGCTTGATGCAGCAAAATGCCTCGCAGCGAAAAGCTATCCATCAGTCGATCAAGAATGTCTTGTTGTTTTTTACGTCGAGCCATTTTTGCTTCCGTGACGAAACGGGGGTTCGAGAAGGTGAGTCGGGGGGGCAGGAATTAAAAACCTGAACCCGCGATGATTCAGTGCGTATAAAAGTCCATTGTCTTTCATCGTTTCATGCGGCGTCGATCTTTGGGGTAAGTTGTCTGACCATTGCAACCGTTGCCGATGGTAAAACAGGGTGAATCAGATTTTGAAGCGAGGTGTTCTGGTAGACCGACGTGTTAGGGCGGATTTCCACGGGTTCCTCGCTAAGGGGTTTGTTGATTTAGCCATGCACCGATTGTCGCCTTTTACTCCGTAAGAGAGCGTTCTTTGGCAAGGTGAAAGGCGACTATGGGTTCCTCGCTGACTGTGTTGTTGATTTGGTATGTTTTGGCGAAGCCTAAAAAATGTGGTGATGGGCTTCCAGCCTGTCTTACGCGCTGCCCCCATGCAAATGACAGGCAAGTGGTCTGTCAATGTTGAACTTTAGGGTAGCTGGATTCGCCAGAATTCAGTTTGATTCAGAGAAAACCGAACTCTGGCGAGTCCGGCTACATGTTTCG
>JALZWN010000309.1 GCA_023300235.1 Mariniblastus sp. | reverse complement strand
AAAGGGGCAGCAAATTCAATGGTAGCCCGACCCGTCAGCAAGGAACCCATCGTCGCCTTTGCCTCCGTGAAAGTAACGCTACCTTCGGTGGACGCTCACAAAGCGGTTGGCTCTGAATAAACAGACGTCCTTTAGACCGGCGCTTATCTTAGGCCGGCGCTCCCCCAAGAACTGCCCATGCGTAACGGGAGGACAGATCTGTCGAACCCATTTTAGCTTTCCAGAAATGCGGGCCCGATTGTTCGCCCATGCAAACGCTTCTTTCACGGAGGCAAAGAAGACTATCTCGGCATGACTAAATCAACAGCCAATTTGCCAAGCAACCCTGGGCGACACTACTAATTAGCTCACCCCCCGAGCGATGGCGAGTAAAGTTTAACGATTAGCCGCAAGGCCCCCATCAAACCGAACCGGCTCACGACAAAAACTACTTCGCGTGACTGGGCTGCTTCGTCGCACTAAACGTGTGCCCGCAATCACATTCTTTGCGGCGAACATGAAGTTGAGTCTTACACTTCGGGCACTGCTTATTCCAAGACTTACGTGGCTGCTCTGTGCTAACTGAAGTCTTTCTTGATTCGAGCAATTCCTTTGCTCGTTGTTCGTCGGCCAACTGTACTGAACACTGAGGGTGTACACCGGCTTTTGAATAGGAAGGTTGTCCGCATACGGGACAATTTCTTCCACTGCGTACTGGGTACACAAACGTCCGTGAACTCGTCATCTTGAAGCCCTTTGAAGACGGCTAATGGTAATGGTAGGACGATTGTACGAAGTTTTAAGCATGTAGTCCATCACTTGTTTTTTTTTTGCAACGATAAATCCAAACTAGAAAATCATTTAAAAAACTTAGCACAAAACTCCTTGTAATCTACTGACGAAACTTGTTCACACTGCTCGTCACCACCGAAGCGTTAATTAAAGACAATCGTTTTATTGTCATACATAATCGTCTTGTGCTGTAGTGTCTTACCGAGCGCGCTCGCGAAAACTTTCTTCTCCACGTCACGTCCGGTGCGTTTCATACGTTCCACCGAATCTCCCGGCTCTACACGAATCACACCCTGTTCAATAATCGGTCCTTGATCCAGCGCTGGAATCACAAAGTGCGAAGTCGCGCCGATCAACTTGACCCCGCGCTCATAAGCCATCTCATACGGCCTCGCTCCGACAAAGCTTGGCAAAAACGAATGATGAATATTCACGATTTGGCACCCCGCCTGATCGATAAACTCCTTCGTCAAAACTTTCATATACCTCGCCAACCCAATCACATCCGGCGAATGCCGCCGGATGATCTCTAGCTGCACCGGCTCGTGCCGCTGAGGATCTTTGAATGTTTTCACGTAATAAAACGGAATGCCGTAGCGTTGAGCATGCCTTTCGACCTCTTTCGAATTCGCGATCAAAAAGCAAATCTCAGTATTGGGATAGTCACCCGCTTCGCATTTATTAACCGCTTCAATCAACGTATGCGGTTCCTTCGACGAAAACAAACCAAGCTTCTGAGGCTGCTCAAAAAAGTGGGCTCGAAAACTTACGTCGTCGAACGTGTCCGCAACCGCCTGAAACGCTTCATCAAAATCTTCCGTCGTCATCCAAGGATGAGCACCTCGCCACTCAAGCCGAGCAAAAAAGTAACGACTTTCGGTGTATTCTTCAAAACGAGAAATCGAAACGTTCGAATCGCGAAAGAACAACACCAACTCCGCGATGATCCCGACTCGGTCGGTACAACGAAACAGTAAACAAGCAGACCGCTCCATGCGTTTCCTAACTTATAGATTTTTCAAAGAGTAAATTGATGAGCAAGCAAAACATTGCCAACGACAAGCCCCCCACCTGTACGCGGGGCAGCTATTCCAAAGTCAACTCGATAGGCTGGTTCTTGGCCTGCAAGCTAAAGGTTTGATTCTTTCTAACCTGCCCCCTCACCCAGCACGCTGCAAACCCAAAAAAACGAACCGCAACCACAACCCCCACCGTTCGACTCGCCCATTTTTTATGGATCGCATTACTCGGCCGATTATCAGGATTCACCGCCAACATCACACGGGGAAACTTTTGACTGACCTGATCAACAACATAGGGCAACAATTGGCCATAAACGCCTTTGCCACGAACCTGCTCGGCCACCAGTGCCGCGAAAACCCACGCTTGTTGATCATTCAATATCAATCGCACGCCCAGTTCATTTTCGTCAAAAGCCTTACTCGCAACCCACAACCCGGCCACCAACTGGCCATCAAGACTCGCTTGAAAGGCTCGACAATCACCCGTCGAAAATTCTCGCTTGAACCAAGTCAACTTTTCAACCGCTTGCGTTTCGGCCTCAGTCTGACAAGCAGAGAACTCCACACCACTGCCTTCGCCCAACCGTTGTCTGGCCGCCTGCAATTTCTGAACACCCACCTCGTAAACGACATAGCGTCGCATTCGAAACAGCCATTCTGGGACGACACGATTGAATAAAATCGCGAATGAATACTTAACCCCTACCTTGCGAATTTTACTGATCACCTTGCGGCCTCTTAGCTTGCCGAATACCTTCAGCTGGCAATTGAACGGTTCGAATAGTAACTTCGTCGATAAGCGCAGTCCCAACTCCCGTCAGCTCAAAACTAACCGAAAGCTGTCCCGCCTTTTCGACTCCACGATAAAGTGTGAACTCTTGCCAACCGTTCGTGATCGGCACGCGTTCGGCCATTGCGGGACCGCCGAGCGTATCGGTGATCCGCAAACCGTCCTGGCTACCGACAAACGCGTTGGGCACGTTCACCCACCCATGAATCCGGACAAACTGTCCCGATTTTACTTTTATGCTAGGCGTCTGGATCGTCAATGGTGGCGACTCCACTAAATTCACCGGCCGACCGGTGATTGGCACCGCCGACATCTGCAAACCATACGCGCCGTCAACCGCAGCCGACTCAATCAACTCCACCTTCGTCGCCACTGCGTCACTGTCGGCGCGTCGGTTCCGCCAACCATGAGACAGCATGTGCTGCAAGTTTTCAAAGTCCCCACCCGGCAGGCCGTTAGGGTTCCACTTGCTGGCGGCCAAAGTTTCGGCCAACGTCCAGTGCAATGGGATCAAACTACTATGCGACGTCAACGCCGCCGAGGATTTCGATTGAAAACTTGCCAACGGATCGTTGATCACTTCGCGTCGGGCTTGAGCCAGATGCTGATTCGCTTGTTTCAAATAAAGTTCCGCCGAAGGCTCGTTCTGCTGATTCAACATTCGAGTCGCATTGCCAAACGCAGCCGTCGCACGCGCCAGTTCAGATGACGCTGCCGGCGATTGCCGAACAATGCTCTGCATCTGAGCGTCGATCAATTGCTGAACCGCCAGCCATTGCTTGGTGAGCTCGAACCGCATGGCCAGAATCGATTGCTGTGCCACTCGTTCATAACTGGCCGTCAAAAAGTTGACCACCAACGGATCTTGCGTCAGCACCACCGCAGCCGCATAAGGACAATTATCGATCACCAACTGAGTCCCATTGGTGCCCCGAACATTCGCTAACGACTCCAAACCCGATTGGCTAATCAAATACGCTTTGTCAGCAAAAGCCGAATCCAGATCCGAAAACTTGACCTGCGTCAAAGGCGGATCACCGGCGAGGTATTGTTCGTGATGCGTCGGCCGTTGAACCAATAGCAACCGCGAGCGACTCGTGTTGATCGCCGTCACCTCGACATTGGAATCGCCCGGCAACGACAGCTTCCCCATCATCGCACCACCAGCAACCCAAGGTTCCAGTTGAGCCAATTCGGCGTTCATCCACTCGAGCGTCAATGCCCGTAAACGAGTTACCGGGTCGACGCCATCCAAACGGTTATTTGAGGTGAAACGAATTCCACGAGCCCCACCGGCAATCGCTTCGTACGCCAAAAATTTCATCTGCTCGGGTTCGATCGGCGTTGGCGGAACCTGTGGGACCAACGTTTTGATTTGCCGCATCAACGCCGGTGACAGTTCGGTTTGCACGTCGGCCCAGATCGGTCGTCGATTGCCAGTTTTATCGCTGCGAACCCGAATCCACTCGCTGTACTGACTGGCAAGCGAACTTGTACCCAATGGCTGCAACCCCGCTGCCAGAATATCCGTCAAGTTGGTCAACGCCGTCCAATCCGAAACCGCATGTCCAATGACCGGCCGACCGATCCGTTGATCCGATTCGCGGATCTCTTGAATCCGCTGCTCCAGCACCGGCAAATCTCGGCCAGTCAAATTGTCACCAAGCTTCCACGCCATCACCCGATCAAAGTGAAACGGAATCTTGCTCAAACCAACATTCGACGGCGGAGGGCAAACGATCCACAAATCCAGCTTACTCGCCGATTCCAATTGTTCGTACGTCGCGGTTCGCTTGAGTTCAACAACGTTGAAGCCTAACGCTTGTAAATAGTTAAACGGTTCGCCATTGTGCTGAATGATCTTGGCAAAGAACGGCTGCTTATTAACCAGCAACACCGTGCCATCGCGGACGACCAGCGAACGTTTCTTATCCGTCGCAGACTCCAAAGCCGAAACACCGCGAACGTTACCATCGCGAACAATGGCTACCTGTTCATTTAAAACCGGTTTAGCTGCAACGATCCCATCGACTTTCAAATCGTCAATGTCGACAGAAGTTTGCCCCGGTCCGCTGTACAAATTTAAAACAACCTTGTCGATGTAAGCACCCGTGGCGGACACATGCTGGCCATACTCACGCCGCAACAGCCAAACCTTTTCTCGCAAGCTCGCCGTCAAGTCAGAGTCTGCGGTCTTGCCGCCAAAAGTCAACCGCTGCCATCTTCCGTTTGATTTGTAAGACCCACCCGAGACCAACGCAGTCATCGGACCATTGCCCTCGGGCGAGGGAGTTTCAGGTAACACCACACGAACATAAACCTTGACGCCGCGAACCCCCGAACGCACCCGGACCGATGGCTTGAGCTCCGGGATCACCAACGCAGGCGTCACGTCATGCATCACAAAGATGTGAGTGCCTTGCCCAGCAGTAAATTTGATTTGCTCGAAACGATTGTCTTCGGCCTGTTCATTTACCCGCCGAGCACTCCATTTCGATTTCTGGATCACGCAATCAGTTTCGCTTTGCTGCCAAGTCGTACCGAGCTTTTCGAAATCCTCATGAAACTGAGCGTTTGCGCACGTCGCAGATAACCACAAGCCCATCGCAACTGCAACGGCAATGATCCTGCGACAGATTGTTTTTGAATGGGCCATGGGTCGTTAGTATTAAAAATCTGGTTTGGTTGCAAAAACGCAACGATTGCAAAGATGCACGTTGCATTGGCGAAGCACCGTCAATTTGTCGGCGAACTCTTGTTTTAACACTGGCTTTTAGCAGTTTTTTCCACTCAAATCGACGCCAATCAAGCCAATCCGGTTGCAAAAACGCAACATCCGCCGTGATTCAGGCTCGCCCTCGAAAATCAACGCAAACCACTGCAACAAAGCAGTTTACAACAAACAAACCGCCCTTCCTCCGATTTGGCACCTCAACTGCTCTACAGGTCTGCAACGACAAATCTATTAACGAGAGACAACCATGACGACATCTTCAAACGGCAGCACTGAGCACAAGAACGAACAACTCCCAATGGATCTGAGCGACTTGATCAGTGCCGTTGAGCGGCTTCCAGCTGAGTATCAAGCTGAACTGGACCGCCCGCTAAAACGAGTTGTGGAATACACTCGTCGCCGACGTCGGATTTTGAACCTGATTCAAGAGGCGTTGAGCCAGCTGCGGATGGACATGAAGTATCTAATGTTCGATCTCGAAGCCACGCGTCGTGAGCGAGATTCTTACAAAGATGCGTTTGATGGCGATATTTAAGCCAACTTTGCGTTTTTTGGATTGGATGCGACGATTGCCTAAGCAGAAAGTTGCCGCTATGGACGATTTAAAATAGTATGGTTTCTTCGGTCCACTAGACCGCCTACTATTTCACCATGCTCTTCTCCAATCCCAACCGCCCTTGTAGCGGTCGAGCTCTGGACCACTACTGATGCTTGACATAACTGCCGACAAACTAGCCGAGCGAATTTTTGATTTCGGCCTGCTCACCAGCAACCAAGTTGAAGTTGCCCTGGCGGACGCCGGCGGACGCGGACGAGCGTCGCTGGACGACCTCATTTCTTTGTTGCTCGAACGCGAACTGCTAACCAACTGGCAAATTTCTCGCGTCTGCGAAAATCATCGTCGCGGCTATTTCTACGGCAAGTGGCGTTTGCTGTACATGATCGGTGCAGGTTCTTTCGCACGAGTCTACCGCGCTGTCCACACCGAAACCGGTGACAGTAAAGCCGTCAAAGTATTGCGGCAACGTCACAGTGCCGACGCAGCCACCCGAGCAAACTTCATCAAAGAAGCTCGCATCGTGATGGAACTGCGGCACAAAAACCTGACTCCGATTTACGAAGTCGACGAACAACAAAACCGAATCTACATGGTGATGGAGTTTGTCGAAGGCCAAAACCTTCGCGAGTACGCTCGGGCTCACCGCAAGCTACCAGTCAAAACGGCTTTGAAAATCACACGCGACGTCCTCGCCGGTTTAGCTTACGCCTCACTGCGAAACATCTACCATCGCGACATGAAGCTTTCCAACGTGCTGCTGGCGTCCACCGGAACCGCGATGATCGTCGACTTTGGATTGGCCGTCGACACAGACTCCAACGACAACAGCGGACCTCGCAGTATCGACTACGCCGCGCTTGAGCGATTCACACATGTCCGCAAAACCGACCCGCGCAGCGACACGTTCTTTGTCGGCTGCATGCTGTATCAAATGCTTTGTGGCGTTGCCCCGATGGACGACACGTCCGATCGCTTGAAACGCATGTCCTCAAACCGCTTTACCGACATCGTCCCGATCACGGTTCACGACCCGAACCTTCCCCATCGCGTGGTCGTACTAGTTCAACGTCTCATGGCGGTCGATCCAAAAAAACGCCCGGCCACACCAGTGATCGCTCAAAAAGAAGCCGAAAAAACGCTCGCCGCGATCAAGGCAGGTGACACCAAAGCCTACGAAGCCGCTCAAACCGACAACGCCAAGTTCCAACAACAACAAGACGAAAAAGACGAAGGCGCCGGCAAAACGATTTTACTGATCGAATCGAACTCGAAAGTCCAAGACTCACTTCGCAACCGATTGAAAGAAATCGGATACCGCGTCCTAATCACATCCGACCCAACTCGCGGCCTAGAGCGATTTGAAGATCTGGACCCCGACGAAGAAATGCCAGCCGACTGCGTGATTTTTGGTTGCGCCGGGCTTGGCCGCACCGCCGTCAAAGCATTCGAAGGCTTCGTCGATTATCGCTCAACCGCCCAGATGCCAGCCATCTTGATCACCACCAAGCACGTCACCAAACTCGTGTCCGAAGACTGGCTCAACGACCACCGCGTCCAACTGAACATGCCGCTGAAATTCAAAGAAGTCAAAAAAGCTTTACGGAAATTACTCGACATCAACGTCAACTAAGATGCTACCCAGCAACCTATTTGAGCGAGACATTGTCGCTCAGCTTTCCAAGCTGATAGCGAAAACACGGAAGTTAATTCGTGATCGTTCCTAAGCTTAGCCCGACGCTCACATGGAAACCCTCCTGCCCAAACCAGACCACAGGTCAATCGAGCCAATGGAAACGACAAAAATTTGCTGCCCACAATGCTGTAAGACCAACCGCATTCCTACCGCCCGCCTTCAAGACGGCCCCAAATGTGGCGCCTGCAAATCGCCCCTTTTTTCCAACTCCGTTTTGGAACTCTCTCAGTCAAACGCAAGCAAAGTTTTGCAGAACACCGGGATCCCCGTTTTAGTTGACTGCTGGGCTCCTTGGTGCGGACCGTGTCGCTCCTTTGCACCCACCTTCACAAAAGTCGCCGCCGAATATCAAACCAAAGTCCTGTTCGCAAAACTCAACACCGAACAAGAACAGCGACTGGGTCAGCAGTGGCAAATCAGTTCCATCCCGACCTTGATCCTGTTTCAAGCCGGCAAAGAAGTCATTCGCATGTCGGGGGCACTTCCTGAACCACAGCTAAAAGCTTGGATCAACCAAAACCTTCCAGGCCTCGCGTAACTCCCCCAAAAAGCACGGTCGCTTTCGGGCCGCCCACTGAAGGCTCTGCTGCCGCTTTTTTACGCACAAACGCTCCAGCCTTCCAATGCCGTGGATTTCGAGTCGCAGGCCCAGAACGAGCTTGCCTTTCAAGCATTTGAAGAGTATCTTTTGGCTGTCCGTTAACGCAGCGAGCCACGACTTAGCCATCGGCCAAGCATCTAGCCAGCCACGCCCGGGAATTTCTCACGCACTCATTGTGTCGCGTGTCATCCCCCTCTTACTCATGGCAATCCAGTGGCTAAAACTCTTTGCAAAATCAAGAAGCTTCTCAAAGAAGATCCAGCGAAATACATCAAGCACGTCAAGAAACCAAAGTTCGTCTGCCGTTCTTGCGGCCGAGTCGCTAACAAACGCGGCCTGCTTTGCAGTCCGCTAAAGATCAGCAGCTTCGAAGAGTCCGCCATCGTTTAACGGTTAGCCGGAAGGCGTACGTACTTCTGAATGCCGCGCGAATCGCCGACGCCTGCCTGCGATTCGCCAAACAAAACACCCCCATTAATAATGCGGCGGCTTCTCATCTTCTAGATTACGCACCTCGGACCCCTGCGATCCGGCCTGTTCAATGCGCAAGATCAACCGATCAACCGACAGCTTGAGTTGCTCCAAACGCTTGGTATTTTCCAACACCGTTTCGTGCAACTGATCGTAGTCGTTTTGTAAATAAGTCAGTGTCGACTCTAACGCATTCAGGCGATCGCCCGTTTTTTCTTGGTTGTCCATGCTCTCTTGCCCCGAATTGGCTCGGAAATTCTCTCTGTCAGGCGAAGATTGTGGCTGATGAAACTGGTAAGCGGTAGCCATCCCCGCTGCCAAAAGCCGTTATTTGCCAACCGAAACTTGGCGTGCCGTCATTCCTGCAACAACTTTTGGCCGAGTAACGGGTAACGATCATAGCTAGATTTTAGCCAACTCATTAAAATCCTGCCGGGACTCGCATGTCACCCACTCATCCTCAAACAACGGCTGCCGTTTTTCAGCGGCCAAGTCGGTCGCCTTACGCCACGTTCGCCGTGTTCGCCAAGCATACGGCCGAGACATTTTTTGCAGCCACACAGATGAATTCAAAATCAGACGCAAACAAGGACGCGAATTTCACGAACTCGATCGTCGACCAGGTTTCTGGCAAGATCGTAGACTCGTTAACCTTCACGGACAAAACCGTTCACACGGCACCGATCCCAGAATTCGATTCGTTGATCGAGATGGTGCAGCGACTGCGCGCGATTGTCTATCCCGGATTCCGGTCCAACGAAAGCTGCCGCAAAAAAGTAACCACCGAACTCAAACGCCAGCTCGCCGAAGCCTGCGACATCCTTGCACAGCAGATCGCAATCGCGACCGCTCGTCACTACGAAGCCTGCGAAGACTTGGCCCACTTCCAACCCGGATCCGTCAAAGAAGCTTGCAGCGAATCCAAAAAACCAGAAAACATCGCCGCCCGCAGCAAAGAGATTGCCGCCGAGTACGTTTCGCGTTTGCCCGCGATCCGTAAATCACTTTTGACTGACGTCGAAGCTGCATTCATGGGCGACCCCGCTTGTAAGAACTTTGACGAAGTCATCCTGTGCTACCCTGGCTTGAACGCGGTCACCATTTATCGCTTGGCACACGAATTGTACAAACTGGATGTCCCGTTCCTGCCTCGCATGATGACCGAGTGGGCTCATGGCGAAACCGGAGTCGACATCCACCCCGGCGCGACGATTGGCGATCACTTTTTCATCGACCACGGCACTGGCGTCGTGATTGGTGAAACTTGCGAAATTGGCCAGCACGTGAAAATTTACCAAGGCGTCACCTTAGGCGCGTTGAGTTTCCAACAAGATGAAGCAGGACAACTGATCCGCAATTCAAAGCGACATCCGACCATCGAAGACCGCGTCGTGATCTACGCCAACGCAACCGTCTTGGGCGGCGACACCACGCTCGGTCACGACTCGGTAATCGGATCCAGCGTCTGGTTAACCTATAGCGTTGAACCGCAAACGACCGTGATCATGGAAAAACCTAAACTGCGTTTGCGAAACCAAATCGCCGAAAGCTAGAAATCTCGCACTGCCCCAAAATCCCTCACTGCCCCCTGCCCCAACCCGCGAAAACCTACGTTCTCCGCCATGGCCGACGATCCACAAAACAACACATCCGAACTAACGTGGCTTCACGTTCATGTTCCCAAAGCCGGCGGATCCACGCTGCGGCATTTGATGCGACGAAACTTTGGCGATGCCTTTTACAATGCGGCATCGTTGCTGGAAACCAAACAATACGGCCGCGTCGACGTCCGGGAAATCGTTCGCTGCCACCCGCAATACAAGTGCATCAGCGACCACAAGTTTTCGCTAGACTTACCTTACGAAAGTGAATTCGTGAACGTGAGAGCGTTCAGTTACGTTCGCGATCCCGTCGACCGGTTTATCTCTCGATACTTTTTCCATCGCCATTTCGAAGAAGTCAACTGCATCGCTCAGCGGATGAGTTTTCGCGAATTCGCCAACGCGGAGCTAGTCGAACAAATGGTTCATCCGCAGACCAATAGCCAGATTCATTTTTTGACTTGCGGCCGATCGACCGAAGACTTGTCGCTGATCGAGAACTCGTTGGCTACCGGCCGAGCGTATTTGTTCCCGATCGAGCGGTTCGACGAATCTTGCATTTGCTTGGAAAAGCTGTACCCGCAATCGTTTCCGGACCTTTCGTACGTTCGCTCAAACGTTTCCAAACGCGATGCGGAGATTTCGGATTCCGAACGAGATTTGGTGCTGCGTTATTTGAAGATCGACCAGCCGGTTTGCGATCTCGCGGAAGACTTTTTGAACAAGACTTTGGCCAGCACTTTTGATTCGGTTGAAGAGCGTCAAACTGCACTGGCCGATTTTAAAGACCGCTGTTCGCGACGTTTCGATAATTTTTGGCCACCGCTGAAACCGGGCCAAACGGAATTGCCTAAAGCGTACTTAAAAGCGCAGGCGGAACAAAAAGCCAAGTCTTAACGGACCTAGGAAGAGCTTCTCTGCGCCCGGCCGAACGTTCGAAACCGAAGTTGAAATCAACCTCGGCTCTTCCGGGGATTTAGTGGCAGCAAGGCCAAGGGCCTGGCCATTTCTCTAGCCCAGCCGAAGGAACTGAAAGTTCCGCAGGGCTGGGTCAGCATCGCAAGATAGATTCAAAGGGCCAACGGC
>JALZWN010000308.1 GCA_023300235.1 Mariniblastus sp. | reverse complement strand
CCAGAGCCACCGCCGCTTCCAAAACCAGAGCTGCCTCTGCTTCCGAAACCAGAGCCACCGCCGCTTCCGAAACCGGAACTGCCGCCACTCCCGAAACCAGAACTGCCGCCATCCAATCGGTCACCGATTCGCGAAAGCAAGTCCCGCAATGGTTGGCGTCCGCCGAGCAATCCTCCGCCGCTGCCGCCCCAAGATCCACCGGACCCGAAACTACCACCGCCAAAGCTGCCGCCCCAAGATCCTTGAGCCGCGACATCGCTGGCTGGCAAAATGCATAAACAGGCACTCATCAAGAGTGCAGTACAAAGCTGTTTGTTTGAAAATTTCATCATCGTTCCCGAAATCTAAGCTGTCATTTTCGTTTGGAAGCATCCGTTCAACTGTCGATCCGACGGTCAATGCAAAAGGCCACACGGTCAACTACGCGTGCTGCCAACCAAGCCAATCTGCCCAGCCCACAACCTCGCGCAACTCGACCCATTCGCCTTAAGCCGCCTCCCAAGTCAGATCAGGATAAGCCCCTCAACTTGCAATTCAAGCCATTAACGTGAAACAGCCCCCCAAAACGCGAAACTGCCCGCAAACTGCTCTAAAAACGACCGCTAAAACAGTCGAACTTCTCGGTTTTAACGGCGCCAAGAAGTTTTTGCCCAACCTAACCCAAAAAACTTAGTACTTTGAACCAGCCCATCCGAAGCCCATCCCCTGAAGGATTTCTGGGAAAATCTGCTGCAAGGCCAAGGGACGAAAGGGCCGATGAATGACAAGCGAGCCCCCAAACTAAAACTCCCCAAACTAAAACTCCGCCCATGCAAGTCATTCCTGTTTTAGATTTGATGATCGGCCAAATCGTGCTTGCCCAAGGCGGCAACCGCGACGAGTACCGACCGGTGCACAGCCGATTGACTTGCAGCAGCCAACCGCTGGACGTCGCCCAAGCGATCTTCAATCAAACCGGTTGCAACTGGCTGTACGTCGCAGACATCGATAGCTTTGCTGGAGCCGCCCCCAACTGGAACGTCTACCAACAACTCCTCGAACGCGGGTTTGGTTTGTGGATCGACGCCGACTGGTTGACCAACGACCGCCATGCACAAATCACCGAACGACTCAAACATGAAAAACTAAAAATCATCGTCTCGTCGGAAACACTCTCCTCGGTCGAACAGTTTTCGGTTTTTGAAACGCTGATCAAAAACGACGTCTCCGTGATTTTCAGTTTGGACAAAAAAGGTGACGCCGTCATCTCTCAAACCAACTCAGTAACCGAATTGCCGCCGGCCGAATTAGCCCAACTCGCCTACCAACACGGCGTCCGCGATTTGATCGTATTGGACTTGAACGAAGTCGGAACCGGACACGGCTTTCAAGCTGCCGGAAGTTCAGCGACGTTAATCCAATCACTCAAGCAAGACCTTCCCGATTTGCGGATCACTTCCGGCGGCGGCGTACGCGGCCCCGAAGACGTGCAACAATGGATCGCCATCGGTTGCGATCACGTGTTGGTCGCATCCGCGATTCACTCAGGTGCCTTCACGCCCGACGACACTTTCGCCTGACCAACAAAAATTTACGATTAACTTCCACTGCTTTTTCATTTCCATTCACGGCAGACTCCAGAATGGCTCGCTTAATCCGCTCAGTGTGTGATAAGGTCTAATCGTCTAAACCTCTACTCGTCTCTACTACCGGCCTCCCCTACTAAACAAACATTTACGGAGCCCCTCGATGAAAAAACTACTCTCGATCGCGTCACTATTATGCCTTTTGGTAGCTAACGCACATGCTCAGACGACACTGCAAATCAACGATTCAGACTTCGGAGTTACCAGCGTCTTTAACGACATCAGCTCGTTTGAGTTTAACATCGATTTACCCGGCAATCTGGTTGCCGGTCAAAGCTACATCGCCCCATTAATATCGCAGATTGACTATCGAATAAACGGCGACCTACGAGCAATGGGGTCACCTTCTGGGTTCCCAGGGTTTATGTTAACCAGAAACTATACTGGCGACGATTTTTACGCTCAGTCGGACGAAGCGACGCTTGAGTTTGAGATTGACATCGCTGCTGATTTGTCAGACGGCCTGCAACTATCGGAACTTGTCAGCAACGGCAGCGATCCGATTCTACTTTTTAACGCTCGCGAGTTGAATCAAGATCCCGGTCGCTACCACCCGCCAGTGTTGGAATTGTTCGCCGATGGAACAGGACTACTCCAGAACGCGAATAATCAGAGTAACACCCCGAATCCTAGTAACAACTTACTCGTTAATGTCAATTTTGGTGAAGAATACATCGTTAACCTGAGCTTCGACCCATCGGCCACCACCATCGCTGGCCCTGTCGCTGTTCCTGAACCAACTGCGGTTACCTTGCTAGGACTTGGTTCAATGACCGCTCTGCTTCGGCGACGTAGATAAAACATCCAGCGATAAGATAAAAAAGAGCTGCCCGCAGGCGGTAAATGGTCATCCAATTTCACGATTACAACCTGCGGGCCAGCACGTTGCCCCCTTCACCTGTCTTGCCGCGACGGCGATAATCTCGAGCATGGACAGCAAACAGCACGTTTTTGATTTTCTCGCGAACCCACTCGGCCAAACCCCCGTCGGCGTGTGCGTACTGCACGGCAGCGAGCGTTTCTTAAAAACGCTCGCCATGAAACATCTCACCGGCGCGGACTCTGACCTGTCCGTCACCAAGTTCGACGCCACGAACTCGAAGTGGTCGGACATCTACGACGAACTCTCTACGCGATCACTCTTCGGCGGCGATGGAATCCGAATCGTGATCGTCGACGACGCCGACAAGTTCGTATCCGACAACCGCGACCGGCTCGAAAAATTTGCCGAAGGCCAAGGCGGCAGCGGACTGATGGTGCTGGTCGTCAACAGCTGGCTCAAAACCACCAAGCTCTACAAACGCGTCGACAAGAACGGACTTCAAATCGATTGCGGCCCGCCAAAAAAATCAGCCAAATCAAAAACCGCCGACCCAACCAAAGTCAGCCACTGGTTGATTGATCGAGCCCAACAGGTTCACGGTTTTGAACTGCCCAAACAAGGAGCTCAACTGCTGTTTGATTTGACCGAGTGCGAATTCGGGCGGATGGAACAAGAGCTCAGCAAGATCGCTTTGTTCGCAGACGACCAAGGCAAAGTCCCGATAGCGACCATCAAACAAGTCGTCGGTGGCTGGCGAACGCGAACCATGTGGGACGCCGTCGATGCAGCCCTGGCTGGCGATGCCGGCAAAGCACTCGATTTACTCGACCTAATCTTCCGCGGCGGTGAACATCCACTGGCCTTGTTCGGATCGCTCGCTTGGTCGTTGCGACGTTACGCCAACGCGACCGAAGAAGTAATGCGGCAGATGAGATCCGGACGCAAAGCGAATTTACCGGCCGCATTAAAAACCGCTGGTCTGGGCGGCTGGGGCGGTGACAAAGCTCCCGACCAACTCAAACAAATCGGCAGCGTCCGCGCCAAACAAATCAGCCAATGGTTACTCGAAGCCGACCTGCAACTTAAACGATCCCACTCACACGAAAGCCGCGGCCGGTTTGTGATCGAAAAACTGTTCTTGCGATTGGCGAAAGAACTCAAACCTGCCTGAGTTTTTTACATCATTAGACACTACCTAAAACATTATGGAGCCTATCGTGAATCCTTACGAGTCTCCCAAGACGCAAACCACAACGGATAACGCACGTCCAAATCGTTTTTTCTTGACTTCGATCAGAGTACGTTTGATTGGTTTTTTGCTATGTTTATTCGGCTTGCTCATAAAAGGCACTGAAGGATCGACTACGCGCATGGTAACCGCCGGAATGTTTCTATCGGGAGTAGTCGCTATCACCATTTGTCATTGGTTTCCAAATCCCGGTCGAAAATACTCATGGCGCAAACGCGAATAAATGTTTTTCTTGCTGGCAAAAACTACCCCCCAATACAGACACCCAATGCCCGACTTTATCGCTCACAACATCACCAAAGAATATCCCACGCCCGCCGAGCCACTCAAGATCCTCGCGGGCGTCGACGTTGAACTAGCCCGAGGTGAAAGCCTGGCGGTCGTCGGGCCCAGCGGCAGCGGCAAGAGCACGTTCCTGCAAATCGCTGGCACGCTCGACCAACCCACCTCCGGCAGCCTCACCCTGCTGGACCAAGACCTTACCGGGCTCAGCCCCCAACAACTCGCCAAGTTCCGCAACCAACACCTCGGCTTCATCTTCCAAGACCACCACTTGCTGCCTCAGCTTTCGGCACTGGAAAACGTCTTAATCCCGACCATTGCTCAAGGCCCCGCAACGACCGACGCGATCGATCGAGCCAAAGATCTACTGAACAAAGTTGGCCTGTCCGACCGCACCAGCCATCGACCGGCTCAACTTTCCGGCGGCGAACGACAACGCGTCGCGGTAGCCCGAGCATTAATCAACCAGCCAGTTTTAGTGCTGGCCGACGAACCCACCGGCAGCCTCGACCAAACCACCGCCAAACAAATCGGCGACCTGCTACTACAACTGCAATCCGAACAAAACACAATCTTGATCGGCGTGACGCACAGCATGGACTTGGCCATGACCTTTCAAAAACAAGTCCGACTCGACAACGGAAAATTCGTTTCGGTCGACCTGGACTCGACTGCGAGCGCGTCATGAATCTATGGCAAATCGCAACTCGCAGCCTGCGCCACTACTGGAGCACCAACCTCGCCATCGCACTTGGCGTCGCCGCCGCCACCGCCGTGCTAACGGGAGCCTTGATCGTTGGCGAAAGCATGCGGTCGAGCCTCCGCGAACTGACGCTGCAACGACTCGGCAAGATCGACGAGATGCTGGTCTCGGACGGCTTTTTCCGCGTTGCCCTCGCCGATGAAATCTCGCAACTGAAGACGTTCCAACAACACTACGATCAAGTCGAACCCGCGATTTTGTTTCCCGGCGGAACGGTCGCCAACGAGCAACACAAAACCACTCGTTACTCCGGGCAAGTATCGGTGCTGGGCATTACCGATCAGTTCTGGCAGTTTGAACAAAACACGACCGACAAGTTCGATCGTGAAACCAAATTCGCTGGCAACGTGGCGATCATCAACCAAGCCTTGGCCGACGATTTGAGAATCACCGCAGCGGAAGTTGCCGACGCCACCGCCACCATCACCGTCCGCGTCCCCAAACAAACTCAACTGCCCGCCGACAGTGCTTTGGGGCGCAAAACGGATTTGATCGAAAGCCTCGTCGACCTACGCGTGATCAAGATTTTGCCGAACGAAGGATTAGCTCGGTTTGGCTTGTTCCCTTCGCAAGCGGATCCGCTAAACGTGTTCGTCCCAATCGGTTTGTTGCAAGACTCACTTGCCCGGACGGTGCTCAAACACAAATCGACGACGGATCAAGCTAACGTGCTGCTGCTATCGAGCAGCACAAGTTCACCGCCGAGCGAAGCGGTGACAGAAACATTATCAAAATCAATTCGCCCAACTCTTGCCGACGTAGGCTTGCAGCTAAAGCAAGTCTCTCAGCCCGCAACCGACGCGCCCGTCTTCGCCTACACCAGCCTTTCATCGGACAAACTCGTACTCCCCTTCGATGTCGACCGCAGTGTCCGCAAGGCATTCCCCGACGCCAAAGCCGTGTTCACCTACCTCGCCAACGACATCCGCGTGGCCGACAAGGAATCCGGCATCCCGTTTTCGATGCTCGCCGGGATCGATTTTGATTCGGCAAACGATCCCGCAACCAGCCATCAGTTCCGCCCCGTGTCAGCCGTCACGGGCAAACCGATTCGAAACCCTGCCGACGATCAAATCGTGCTCAACCAATGGGCCGCTGAAAACCTGGACCTGACCATCGGCGACCGAGTCACGGTGGCTTTCTTCGAGCCCGAAACCACTCATCGATCTCAAACCGAGCGTACCGTTGAATTTGAAATCGCGGACATCGCCGCCGTAACGACACCGGACTCGCCCTTTGGCTACAACCGACGCGACGGCGTCATTCCGCCAGCGTATTCAAAGCCCCCTACCGCCGCCAACGATCCAGATCTAACGCCGGTCGTACCCGGCGTGACCGACGCCGAGTCGATTGAAGCGTGGGATTTGCCGTTTCAGACCGCCGACAAAATCCGCCCCGAAGACGATGACTACTGGGAGTACTTTCGCACCACGCCCAAAGCCTTCATCAATCTCGCGACATCCAAAAAACTATTCCGCAGTCGTTTCGGCAACACCACCAGCTGGCGAATCCCGCTCGCCGCCGGTGACTCATCCGCGATCGCCCAGAAACTACAAGCCCAATTCATTGAAGCCGACGCGGAACTTGGTTTGCAACTGGTGCCCATCAAACGACGCGGACTGGCTGCTTCTTCAGGGTCGACACCGTTTGATGTTTTGTTCCTTGCGCTCAGCATGTTTGTGATCGGATCGGCTTTGATTTTGGTTTCGCTGCTGTTTCGGTTGAGCATCCAGCAACGAGCCGCAGAGGTTGGGTTGCTCAAGGCATCCGGATTTTCCCCGAAACGATTACGCAACCTTTGGCTGGCCGAAATGTCATTGGTTTCGTTACTGGGAGCACTCGCCGGAATCGCATTGGGCGTCGGCTACGCGGCGTTGATGATCAAAGGCCTGACCACTTGGTGGGTCGGTGCGATCGCTCGTCCGTTTTTAACGATGCATGTTTCTTGGGTCAGCTTGTTGATCGGACTGGTCAGCGGACTTTTGGCATGCGTGCTAACCATCGCGATTTCACTTCGGCGAACCAACCAACAACCTGTCACTCAATTACTCCGCGGCGAATTGGAAGCGGCCACGGCTGCGACCCAACGAAGCTCTGGCTCTGGCCGCTGGATCGTTTGGTTGATGGTCGCCTGTGCGATCGGCTTGGCCGCCTTCGCGACTCAGCTGGCCGGCGAACCGCAAGCTGGCGCGTTCATGGGCGCGGGGTTCTTGCTGTTGTCAGCTGGACTGACCTTCGTTTACCGATGGCTCTCAAGTGACGGCGATCAATCGGCGGTGAACCTTTCCCTCTCCCGGATGGCGCTTTTAAGTGCCAAACGAAATCCCCTTCGCAGCACGTTGACGATCGGGCTGGTTGCCGTCGCCAGCTTTTTAATCGCGGCGGTCAGCGCGTTTCGACTAACGCCAAACGAAGCTGGCACGGCGGGGTTTGATTGGATTGGAACCAGCAGCCAACCCGTTTTTGAAAACCTTCAAACCCCGTCGGGGCAATCGGCGGCTTTGGGAAAAGACCATTTGCTCCCGGCAACGGCGAGTGTGTTTTCGTTTCGCTATAAACCCGGCGAAGATGCCAGCTGCAATAACTTGTACCAATCGACTCAGCCTCGCGCACTGGGCTTGCCCGCGGATTTTTTGGCTCGTCAACTTCAATCGGAATCCAAATTCGCCTGGGCGGGCAGCCTCAGCGAAACCGAAAACCCTTGGGAGCCGCTCGACGGTCAAACGGTCCACGCCGGCACCGCCGAAGATCCGATCCCGGTCGTGATCGACAAGAACACTGCGAACTATAGTTTGAAAATCTTTGCTTTGGGGACGGTCAAAGAAGTTCACTACGACAGCGGCGAGTCGTTTCATTTTAAGGCGGTGGGTTTTCTTTCGAACACGATTTTGCAAGGCAGCTTGTTAATGTCGCAGCAAGATTTCCTGACCGCATTTCCGGAGGTTGCTGGTTACCAGTACTTTTTGATCGACGATGGAGAAACACCCAATGACACAACCGAATCCGCGACCGTGAAAACACTCGAAGACCGATTGAGCGATCTCGGTTTCGACGCGAGATCTGCGCCGAAGCTGCTAGCGAATTTTATGACGGTACAAAACACTTACCTGAGCACCTTCCAGACCCTTGGTGCGTTAGGGTTGCTGTTGGGGACGTTTGGTTTGGCCGCGGTTCAAATCCGCAGCGTGCTCGAACGCAAACGTCAGTTGGGTTTACTCCGAGCGGTCGGTTTTGAGCTGCCTCAGCTTTCGCGGTTGGTGATGCTCGAAAACGCATGGTTGTTGCTGATCGGATTAGCGGTCGGAATCGGCGCGGCGTTGTTAACGACCGTCCCGCATTGGCTCACCGGCGCGGCGTCGGTGCCATGGCTGGAGTTGATCGTGATTTTTATCAGCATCACCTTGGTCGGCCTAACCGCCGGCTGGCTGGCCTCACGAAGCATCGCGAAAGTGCCACTGTTAGAATCCCTAAGGGATTAGAGTTTAACGGATAGCCGGAAGGCGTCGGTGTTTCCAGCACTAGCAAGCAGGCTGCAATTCACGTTCGTCTACGCGGGGCTGCAGGTTCTCGTTCGATGACAAAGCATCGCTAATCTGTATGAAGCACGGTCGCCTTCCGGCTGGCCGTTAAACTGAAACGATCGCCTTCCGGCTAACCGTTAAACTGAAACGATCGCCTTCCGGCTGGCCGTTAAACTGAAACGGTCGCCTTCCGGCTGGCCGTTAAACTGAAACGATCGCCCTCCGGCTAACCGTTAGACAGTTCACTACAACCGCCAGTCAATCGGCGACTGCCCAAAATCGGCCAATAGTTCGTTCGTTTTTGAAAACGGGCGACTGCCAAAGAAGCCTCGATGAGCCGACAGCGGCGAAGGATGAGGCGAAACGATCACGCCGTGCCGTGAGTCGATCAAGCTCGTTTTCTTTTCCGCCGGCTTGCCCCAAAGAATAAACACCACCGGTTGCTGCCGATCGCTGAGCGTTTGAATGACCGCGTCGGTGAATCGCTCCCAGCCTTGCTTGCGATGCGAATTGGCCTCGCCCTCGCGCACTGTCAGCACCGTGTTCAGCAACAACACGCCTTGCCTTGCCCACGCGGACAAATCACCATGCTCCGGCGAATCGGCCGCGATATCCGTCACATACTCTTTGTAAATATTGCGTAGCGATGGTGGGATCTTGATCCTCTGTTGAACCGAAAAGCTCAGCCCGTGTGCCTGCCCTACCCCATGGTACGGGTCTTGCCCCAAAATCACCACGCGCGTCTCCGCCAACGAAGAAAACCGAAACGCGTTAAACGTATCTTCGGGCGTCGGAAAAACTGTATGCTCACCGCGCTGGTCGGCAACGAACGACATCAGCTTTTTGAAACCGTCCGACTCCAACTGCGACTTCAACGCCGGCGTCCAATCACTCTCGCTGGGCCAGAATGGAACCGACGGGTAATTATTCGATCGTGGCACCGACTTCGGTTGCTCGTCCACATCCCCGCCAAACAAATCAAGCTGAGAATCAGCCATCGCAAACCACCCTCTAAAAAACCCGAGCCAAGCAATCGCTCAAAATGGAACCCAATGTCGCCTTTCACTCGGTGAAATAGCGCTCTTTTAAAGAGTAAAAGGCGACTATCTGCGCAGGACAGGCCGGAGTCACTGTCTTTACCCTGTTACGAAACTACCGCCGATTGCTTACTCGGTCGGTAGTCAATCAAATGCAGTTCCACACTGCGTCCGCGAAATGTATTAATGACAGGCCGACAAGCAAAATCAAACGACTGATCGGGCTCAGATAACACCTTCGACCACTCGCCTTTGCCAAACCCAACGGCGCGGATTTGATTGCCGTGTTGTTCGATCAAAATCGACAGGTGCTGGTCTTCGGTGCCCATCGTACTCACGTCGACCAACTTCACGTCATTAACACAAAAGATCGGCCGCGGATTCGACTGACCAAACGGCGCCAACTTGTCTAACTCGGCCATCATCCCGAACGTCAGATGCCCGACCAAGACCTCGGCATCGATGTCCAAGTCCTGATAGAGGTCGTCAAAGTTAACTTGCTGCACCACCGCTTGGCAAAAATCTTCGCGGAAGCTGGCCACGTCCTCTTTTTTGATCGACAAACCCGCGGCGGCTTTGTGACCACCAAATTTAATTAAGTGATCCGAACACTGCCCCAACGCTTCGTACAAATCAACGCCACACGACGACCGACAAGACCCCACGCCATCGCGCGCGTCATGGGCCTCGGTAGAAATCATCACCGTCGGCCGTTGGTACTTTTCAGCGACTCGACCGGCCACGATCCCGATCACGCCCAAATGCCAGTCGTCCGCAGCCAGCACCAGCGCGGCTTCGTTTTCAGGATCATAGTTTTCTTCGATCAGCTTTTCAGCCGAGCGTTGAATTTTGATTTCCAACGACTTGCGGTTCTTATTCAACGCGTCGATGTATTCCGCCAACTCTTTGGCTCGACCGTTGTCCTCGCAAATCAAAAGCTCGACGCCAAGCTGAGCCTGCCCTAGCCGGCCGGACGCGTTGAGTCTTGGGCCGATGCCAAAGCCCAAGTCCTCGGCTTCCAATTTTGGTTTGTCGATCAGTTTCGCGATCCCCAACAGATGCCGCAGCCCTGGGTTGGCATAAGGTCGCAAACAGTTCATGCCGTGATGAACCAAGATTCTGTTTTCGTCAACCAACGGTACGACGTCACAAACGGTCCCAATCGCCGCCAACGAAATCGCGCCGAACAAATAATCTCGCATCGCTTCAGGCAACTTCGGCGATCCATGAGCGGCAATGCACAACCCCCAAGCCAGCTTGAACGCGACGCCCGCGCCACACAACCCTTCGAAAGGATAACCGTGACCGGGCAACGCCGGATGCACGATCGCGTCGGCGTCGGGAAGTTTATCGCCGACATGATGATGGTCGGTGATCACGATCGGCACGTTCTGCGATTTACAGTATTCAACTTCGTCGACGCTGCCAATTCCACAGTCGACCGAAATAATGAACTCGGCCCCGCGCTTGATCAAACGCTCCAACGATTCAATGCTCAGCCCGTAGCCATCGTCCAAGCGACTTGGAACGAAGTACTGCACATCGGCGTTGAGCAACTTCAGGCACCGATACAAAATCGCGGTCGACGTCATCCCGTCGGCGTCGTAGTCTCCGTAGATGCAAATCTTTTTGCCGCTGGTGGCCGCTGCGTAGATTTTTTCAACCGCTTGGTTAAGCCCCGGCAGTTCCGCTGGGGCACGCAGGCCGGTCATTTTTAGATTGAAAAATGATTCAATGGCCGCCGGCGACGAGATCCCTCTTAATGCCAACAGTTGAGCCACCACGGGAGAAAACCCGGCGTCGCGTTCGATCGCCTGTACCATCGCGGCGTCGTGTAGTCTTAAGCTCCATCGCAGGCTCATCTTCGTCACTCCATTGGGTAAGTTGGGTCGGACACATCCTACGAGACGGTAGAAGGTAAAGAAAGTAGAGAAGGCAAAGAAGTAAAGGGCTGAATTATCTGGACAAGATGCACCGATCCATCGTGGTTTAATTTTAGCCCGCCCAAGATTCCATTTCGAGTTATTGAGTACGCTGGCAGGCTGGCATCGAAGTCCCGTTTCCCAGACGCTCGTGCAATTTTGGCGAGGCTCCCCCACAGCACGACCTCGTACTGTCCGCCGTTTTGACACTCGAAACGTTCGGCACGCTTCGGCTTTATGTGGCCCATTCAGCAATTCGGCTTTACCCAAAGCAGGACGGCAACGATGGGGTTTGCCAGCCAATATTAAATTTATCTGCAACTTGGAGCAAAAACCAATATTCTGGTCTAATGAAGCCCGCTTTCGTACGTTTACCTGAGGTAAAATCTTGTTTTCGAGAGCAATTTCCTTTTTAAAATGCAGCCTTACCGATGCCCAAACACCTTTCAATCATTTGCTTCATTCTCCTTTGCCTAGTCGCGACGCCTAAGCTTTCCGCTCAACCCGAATCGCACGACGACAACGATGCCCCCGTTCCGCCATCTGCGACCTTCAACAAAAAAGAATTCCAGCCGGGAGAACACAAACTCGCCGGCCGGCTGAGCTTGCGTCGGCAATTTCTGGGCACTCGATCGACTCCCCCTTTTCAAGATATCGTTCAGTTTAATTTGTTCGATGGCAACGAGGTGCGTTTTTTGACCTTTGAAAACTCGCAGCTGGACAATGAGCTCAAGCAGCAGCTCCTCAAAAGCTACTCGCTGCCAGTCAGCCTTGACGTTCAACTGACAGAAAAAACCGTTGGTCACGACCGCCTCAACATGAGCAAGCGAATCGTCGGCGAAATCTCCGATTGCCAAATCCACTCGGCCGACGCGATGCTTGAATCTGCGAAGTCAGCCGGTAGCTCCGACACTTCGATTCAGCAATTCAAATCTGCTCTCACCCCTGAGGCTAACCGCAACGGCGTCATCGCCAACATGGGTCAAATCTTCATTCACTCTGAAGCGGCGCGACAAGGATCCGGACTTTCGATCTCGGGCATTGCGGTTTTTAATTCAAACAAAGAACCCGCCAAGATCAAGATTAAAAAACTTTGGTCCGAGCAAGACGGAAAAAAACACCAATACACGCTCAATAAACGTTCCGCCTCCGACGCCTGGGAAATCGCTGGTCAGAGTTGGTCAGACGGCATCTACGAGACCGGCAAATCCCCCAAGAAACTCTGGCGCTTCGAACCCGACTCGCCGATCGCACCGTCGGTGAAAGTCACCGTGTACCTTGAACTACAAATCAACGGTGAAGTAGTGACTTTAAAACGCCAGGTCACACCGAAGTAAGGCCGACGGCGTTAGAAGAAAAAAGAGCCATTTTCCCGGTACAAATCGATTGATTCGTCCGCCACAAATCTAAACTCTCGCTAAAATCGCTACAGCTGGCGGCAACAAGAATTGGTCAACGTTGCTGCCAGAACCGCCGATTTTTATTCGGCAGTCACTCACTTCATTTACCTGACCCCCATCCGATCTGACACCATGGCCGAACATTCTCGATTTCAACAGAACATCATCAAGAACTTTTACGAGAACCGTGAAAGCATCTCGTTGCAACGCGCCCAAGAACTCGTCACCGAATTGTATTTGTCCGAAGGCAAAAAGCGGAAGAAGTACTGGGATCAGCTGGCCAAGCATTTGGAAAAATTGGACGTGAAGCCCGACGTGATCGACCGGTTAGTAAAACAAGACGATCCACAAGCTGTCGCGAACTTGGTTTCAAAGCTCGGCCGTGAAGCAGGCTAAAGCTCTTGCCGCCAATGATGATAAGGATCCAACGCCGCAATCGGATTCGTGAAATTCGCTTGTAAAGATCCAAATCAAAAAGTGGTGCCTCCCCAAGTTTGACAAACCATGCTTACACCCAATCAAAACGAAATCGCCACCCGTAAGATTCGCAGCGGACAACTCATGGCCGGTGCGATGACGACTGGGGCATTATTCTTTACCGGGATGATTGCTACGACGGTCGATTGGTCTGAATTGAACGGGCCGATCAAATTGATGTCTACGATCGCTGCGGCTTCGGCGATCATTTTGTTCGGCCTGGCCTTTATCGTGCCGACGACGTACCCACAATTGCCGCCGTTTAAGAAACCGGACGATCCTGAGACTCTGGACAAAGCCGTCGATGAAATCAGTTCGATGCTGATCACGCAAATCACCATTCGCTTGGCATTGCTAGAAGCCGGCATCTTTGCCAACGTGATGCCGATGATGTTCGAAGCTCGTTGGTCCAACATCGCCGCGATCGGAATCGGTCTAGCGTTCATGCTGATCAACTTCCCGTTACTGGGACGCTCGTTACGAAAGATTGCGACGCGATTGAAAGAATGGCGTTAGCAAACCGCGAAGGTATCAAAAGGCTTCGAGCCTTGTTGGGCAACCGAAAACTTGCGATCTACGCTTTTAGTGCTGTGGAAAATTTCATCACCACAGATGAACACTGATAGACACGGATGTACGTTCGGGAATCCGTGCTCACCTGTGGTTGATTTTCTTATCTGCCACATCGATTGGTATCAGCTTCGCCGAACATTCCCACTGCGATCCATCCAATTAAAAACCGCCTTCCAACGCCAATCCCCCCGAGTGCTTTATTGAAACAACTTTCGACACCAGCGGGGGCTTCCCTGCAAAATCTAGACACGAAAAAAGCTCGGCCAAAACCGAGCTTTCTCAAGGGTGACTGAGGGGACTTGAACCCCCAGCCTCTGGAATCACAATCCAGCGCTCTAACCAATTGAGCTACAGCCACCATAAATTTCACGCCGATTTGAGCCTCTAAAAACGAGCCTCCGAACTCAGCGAGGGCAGATTTTAGCCAGCTTGCTCGACTTGGTCAACTTATGATTTGACAAAGTTGGCGGCTAGTTCTCGTTCTTTCGCCGAGCCCGATCGGTTACAATCCGCACCTCTGTAATTTTCATTTTAAAGGCCACCCACCAGCGGTCGCCCTTTATTTAATCGAAACAAACGATATGACCACCCGCGACAATCCACTGTTGAACCAATCCGGCATTCCAGCTTACGACCAAATCACCCCTGCCCACGTCGCTCCGGCGGTCGAGCAATTGTCGGCGGATTTCGACGCTTTGCTGGCTGAAGCCGAAAAAGCCACCGACTGGGACAGCCTGACCAAGCCGCTGGGAAAAATCGACCTGCTGTTCGAATACGGCTGGTCGCCGATCGGGCACCTGCTGGCGGTCGCCAATAGCGACGAACTTCGGGAAGCCCACGAGGCCGTGATTCCGCAAGTGGTTCAAATGAGCCTCAAAGCCGGCCAAAGCAAACCCCTGTACAAAGCCTACTGCGACCTCCGCGACAGCGATGGTTTCGCCCAAATGTCATCCGGCCAACAACGCATCATCCAAAAAGCAATCCTCGGCTCAGAGCAATCGGGCATCAGCCTAGAAGGTGACGCTCAAAAACGATTCAACGAAATCGCCGAACGCATGTCGCAACTGGCCAGCGACTTTTCAAATCACGTGCTCGACGCGACGAAAGCCTGGCACTTAGACATCACCGACTCAGCCGACGCCACTGGCCTGCCTGCCAGCTTCCGTCGTTTGGCCGCCGCCGCATGGGCCGACGATCAAGAAGGCGACGCCACAGGCGATTCCGACAACGGACCATGGCGAGTCAAACTAGACGCGCCCAGCTTCGGGCCGTTCATGGAACACTGCCAAAACCGCCAGCTACGCGAACAAGCCTACCGAGCATACGTGACGCGAGCTTCCGAAGGTGAACTGGACAACGAGCCGCTGATCGCAGAGATCTTGAAATTGCGACAAGAAAAAAGCCTGCTGCTGGGCTACCCCAACTACGCCGCAGTGAGCCTCGCTAACAAAATGGCCAAAGACACCGACGAAATTCAAGCGATGTTCGATGAGCTGTTGGCGGCGAGCCTTGAATCTGGCAAAACGGAATTGGACGACCTGACGAAGTACGCCAACGAACAAGGGCATGAAGGCCCGTTGGCTCATTGGGACGTTTCGTTTTGGGCCGAACGACTTCGCGAAGCAAAGTATTCTTTCACCGACGAAGAACTGCGACCTTACTTCTCGCTCGAACGCGTACTCGAAGGCATGTTTGATTTGTGCCACCGGATCTTTGGCATCACGGTCACTGCCGCCGACGGCAAAGCACCGGTTTGGCACAAGGACGTCCGATTCTTCGAAGTCGCCGACGAAGCTGGCAAGCACATCGCTGCGTTTTACTTGGACCCTTACTCGCGTCCAGAAAACAAACGCGGTGGCGCGTGGATGGCCGACTGCATTGGTCGCAGCGTGACGGCCGATCAACATCGCATGCCGATCGCCCATCTGGTTTGCAACAGCACCCCACCGGCAGGCGACACGCCGTCACTAATGACTTTCCGCGAAGTCGAAACGCTGTTCCACGAATTTGGCCACGGCTTGCAGCATATGATGACCACCGTTGACTTGCGAGACGTCGCCGGAATCTCAGGCGTCGAATGGGATGCGGTTGAACTGCCAAGTCAGTTCATGGAGAACTGGTGCTACCACCGACCAACGTTGCTGGGCATGGCGATTCACCATGAAACCGGCGCAGTGCTACCCGACGAGCTGTTTGAAAAAATCTGCAAAGCTCGGACTTACCGCGCTGCCTCGCAGATGTTGCGTCAGTTGTTGTTCGGCATGACGGATGTTGCCCTGCATTCGTCGTTTGATCCAAACGGGGATGAGTCCGCGTTTGATATTTACGAAGCGTTGGCAGCCAAGACGTCTCCAATGCCCCCCTTCCCTGGCAACAAATTCCTTTGCGCGTTTTCGCATATCTTCGCTGGTGGATATGCAGCCGGTTACTACAGCTACAAATGGGCTGAAGTGCTCAGCGCCGACGCGTTCTCCGCATTTGAAGAAGCGGGCTTGGACAACGAAGCGGCCGTTGCTGAAACCGGACGGCGTTTCCGTGACACCGTGCTGGCCGAAGGTGGCAGCCGCCATCCGATGGAAATCTACGAAGGCTTCCGTGGCCGCAAACCCACCACCGACGCGCTGCTGCGACACAGCGGTTTGAAATCGTAGTGGTCAGTAGCCTAAAATTTCAGAACGGGCAAATCAGTTTTTGAAACTGGGTGGATTGGCAACCCATAGTCGCCTTTCGCTCCGAGGCTGACATGGTTACGCGGCGTGTTCGTAGTACCGCCTTTGGGCGGAATATGTCAGAAGTGAATTAGCTTAATCCCTTCTAAGCCCCGGAGGGACGGCATGTTGTCGCCACTTCGTGGCTAACCCGACTCTTGGACTTCAAACCCATCAGTCAAGACGATTCAATTCGCCCAGACTTCGGGACATTGCAACCTATTGCAACCCATTGCAACCTAAGGCCACCTGAACTCTGGTGAGCTCAACTACGTTGTGCATCGGCAAGGGGCAAGGAAAACTGCCAGACCGTTCGTCATGTACCGCCTTCAGGCGGCTAAAGCCAGACGCACAAACTTAAGGGCCAAGCTGCACTAAGTTCTTAAAACCTTCGGGCACAAACAAACTGCCTTGCGTGGTCCCCTGCCCCGAATGCTGCTGCAAGGTTTTCCCTAGTTCAGCCACGGAGATCTTGCTGGCAAACAACGAGCCGAACCCCGTTACGATCTCGGCCACTTGATCTGCTTTTTCATGGACGAACTCGACGCGATAGTGACGCAAACCCGCCGCCATCCAATCGCTTATTGCCCCAACGTCCGTCTGCGCTTCGGC
>JALZWN010000307.1 GCA_023300235.1 Mariniblastus sp. | reverse complement strand
GCTCTGTTTAAACAGAGCACCGTTGCTCAGCCAAACATTCGATCGAAGCGACGCCACCTGTCGATTGCGTTTTCTTAAAAAACCATTGAGACTCGGTGATTAAACAGGCCAAAGTCCTAGCCGTCTTTCGATCCCAGCTCAAGGAACGAGAAGTTCCGCACGGCTGGGCAGACAATACAAAACATCTTAGCGGGCCAGCGGCCCGGCAGTTAGACGAATCGTTTAACGGCCGGATCGTTGGCCCGCTTTTCATATTGGCCATGGTCGCCCCCCACCAAAGCAGCCCCCCTGGAATCTTAATCTTAGTCTGCTCCCTAATCCCTAATCCCTAATCCGTAATCTTAAACTCCCCCGCCCTTTGCACCACCGTATTACAAACCGAGCAAGTACGAATCTCTTCCGGCCCGTTCCAAAACTCGTCCATGACCTTGTGCAAGTCTTCGTCGATATGCTTCAAACGAAACTCGGCTTCATGAACTAAGTGCTGATCGTTTTCACAATACCAACGCAGCTTATCAACGGCACCTTCAGGACGAGGAAACTCGACGATCAAACCGATCGTATCCGCCGGTCGTTGCGGGCGATGAGGAACATTGCGCGGCAGCAACCACATTTCGCCCTCACGAATGATCACATCATGAGGCTCACTGCCATCGAGCGGACGAATTCGAACCGCGATGTCACCTTTGAGCTGATAAAACAGTTCCTCGGTCACGTTAACGTGGTAGTCATTCCGAGTATTTGGCCCCATCGAAACGAACACGATCACATCGTCAGCTTCTTTATAAAACTGGCGATTCATGACGGGCACCTTGAACTCATCCCGGTGATCTTCGATCCATTTCATCAAGTTAAACGGTGGCGTTGGCATCTGGTCACTCCTTCAATAAGCATCTCAACGGCAAGCAAGTCAATTCAGCATTTCGTTTCGCCAACGGCAGTCGGCGGCTCAAAGCACTTCGTATTGCGTTATTACCAAACCCTATTCTAACGATTCACCCAACTAACTGTCAGCCCACAGTTCTCGGTTCATTAGGCGAACCAGTTTAAGCGAACCAGTTTTACAAATCAGCAAGGCCCTATAATGGTCGCCCGACGCGTGAGCGAGGAAATGTGGTGATGGCTCTTCCAGCCTGCCAGGCGTGCAGACCGGCTGAAAGCGATAAAAGCACCATCTCCACATTTTCCTAGGGTTCGCCAAAACATGCTAAATCACCAAGCCGTGACACTTCGACCTACCAGAACACCCAGATTCAAAAACTGATTCCCCCTGATCGCCTCACGACGCCTCGCTCAATGGCACAACAGACCAAGTTGACGACTACAGCAAGAGAAAATTAAGATAGCCATATGACACCGACGCCTTCTAGTTAAAATAAAACAACTTGAAGTTCGACCCCGCGCGCCCCCGCTTTTGGTAGACCCACATGGCCACGATCAGTTTCACCGACAGCAATGCAGTCCCCCGCAGCTTCGACTTAAAGGAAACGCCGGTCGTCATCGGGCGACACCCCGAATGTGAAATTCATCTAAATGACGTGTCCGTCAGTCGCTACCACGCGAAGATCACTTCGGAAAACGGCAACTTCTACCTACAAGACCTCAACAGCCGCAACGGTACGATTCTCAACGGCGACGCGATCAGCAAACCGACGCGAATGTTTGACCAAGCGAAAATCAGAATCTGCGATTCGACGCTTTCGTTTTTCTTAGACGAACCCCGCAATTCACAAGTAAGCGATGCAGGAACGCTACGACCAACTCGCGAGCCCGCCGCTGCCCCAATAAGCAAACACCTTAGTTCGATCTTTTTGGACGACTTCGGTGATGAAAAATCAAACGTCATGTCGCAACTGGACATCCCTTCGCACCATCAACGAATTCACAACCACGCCACCGCCGAACAAAAACTAGTTGCCCTGACCAAGATCACTCACGCGCTGAGCGAGTCGGTCGAACGAGACCAAGTTTTGACCAAGATCTTGGAATTCTTACTGGAACTATTCACCAACGCCGATCGCGGGTTCATCATCCTGCAAAACGAAGACGGAGAACTCGAACCCGTTGGCTGGAAAACTCGACACGCTGCCGACGACGAACAGATTCGCATCAGCAAAACAATCGTCAAGCAAGTCATCGACTCCAAACGCCCCGTCATCAGCAGCGACGCCGCTTCGGACGATCGGTTTGACATGGCGCAGAGCATCGTTGATTTTCGGATTCGGTCATTGATGTGCGCCCCGATGATCAATAGCAAAGACGAAGTCATCGGCGTCATCCACTTGGACACCGTCCAACAATCGGTTGCTTTCAACGAAGAAGAACTCGAGACGCTCACCACGATTGCTTTGCAGGCGAGCCTGGCCGTTCAAAAAAGTGACTTGTTCGAAGCCGCCAAACGATCGGAGAACCTTAAGGTTGACCTCCAAGTCGCCAACGAAATCCAACGCAAGTTTTTGCCTCAACGTGCGATCAAAAACGATCGTTACGATTTCTTTTCTTACTATCGCCCGATGCAACAAGTCGGCGGCGACTACTTTGATTATGTGAAACTCGACGACAATCGAGTCGGGATCGTGGTTGCGGACGTCGTTGGCCATGGGATCGCGGCGGCGTTGTTGATGGCCAAGGTTTCCGCTGAATCTCGGTTTGCTTTGGCTACTTGCAAATCGGCCGAAGAAGCGATCCAAGCGATGAACACGAATTTGTCGGATTTAAAAATCGACCGCTTCGTGACGCTGGCGTTAGCGTTGGTCGACTTCAAAGAAAACAAAATGACGGTCGTCAACGCAGGCCACATGCCACCGCTACTGCGTAATGAAGCGGGCGAGTACCGCAAGTTGGCCGTAGAAGAAGCTGGCATTCCGCTGGGAATTTCCGAGGACTTCGAGTACGAATCGGTTGAGATTGCGTTGGAGGTTGGCGATGTGGTGACGATGTACACCGACGGCGTCAACGAAGCAATGAATGCCGCGGACGAACAACTGACGACGACTCGTTTGATCGACGAACTGAAACAAGCCCAGTCGAAAACACCTCAGACGACCTGCGAACAGATCGTCAAGATTGTCGCTCGGCACTCTGGCAGCACGCCGGCGATCGACGACATGTGTGCGGTTTGCTTTGGCCGCAGTTCGTAGTTGCACCGGGCACTCCGGGCACTCCCGTTTTCTTTGCTCAGCAGCATTGCACTCGGCGGAGGCATTCCGACGGTACTAGCTTCACCTGCGTTGGCTCAAGTCAACCGCCAGATCCACAACGGGGGCAACGGGAAAGCCCAGCCTAATTCGCTAGTCGCACTTGATAACCATCACTCGATGGTCGATACCCAGCTGAGCTTCGATCGCTCCAGCCAGTTGCTCGGCAGTAAAATCTTCAGCACTTATTCGGGCGTTGACCACCGACATGGGCATCTGAACGTTCGGATCGGTCGAAACGATAACCGCGCCTTGCGGATGCAAAGTTCGCCACCTGCCAGGCTCAACGCTCTCCAAAAATCCGCCGCGACGATCCCAATAGAAAAATGCCGCCAGTCTGTTTTCTTTTTTGACTTTGAACTGTCGAGTGATCGCGTTGACCTCTAGAGATGATTCGGCATCACCTGAACCTAAACTGGATTCAATTCGACCGACGTATACGGTTAGCACGTCGCCGTGTTGATCCCAATCGAGATAGGCGTCGCCGACGATCCCCGTGGCTCCCCCAAACGTCCAGTCCGACCAAACGTTTTTGTCTGCTAACCAGTTAGAATCAAGATCTTGCTTGACAACAAAAGCTGATTCAAATTCATCTTCGGAACCCATTCCCTGCCCCGCCACAAAGTCGACCCCACCGTCCTCGACCAAGTTCGTAAACATCGGCGCGAATGAGTCGACGAGTTGATTGCTGTCATCAGCAGTTTCCGTCAATGCCGACAACAAACCTTGAACTTTGTCGAAACTGTCTTGAGTGGCATTGGCTTGGTTGTACAGATTGCCGTAAAGCTGGATCAACTGATCGCATTTGGCTCGGTGCATGGTGGGTGTTTTTGCTGGCCAATCAATCGACATGTCGATGATTTCAAACTTTCCTTGCGGTCGCAACGATTGATCGGAAAGGCTCAAACTCTGCGACCGTTGAATTTTGCTTGCCGCAGATTCCTGAAAGTAAACCTCCCAGCCAGAAATTGATTCGAAGACTCGCATGAACTCGATCGTTTGCGAGCACAGTAAATCTGCGTCCGACACCGGTGACTCAACTCCCGAAAGCTTCAAGGCGTCGTTAGACCCTCGAGCTATCCCCTGTTGATCCGCACGATCAAGCTCGGCGACATCGAACTCGCCCACGAACAGGCTGAGTTGGACCGGGAGGAAGCCGGCACCGGAGCTAGAAGTTGGTTGAGACATTGTGAGTATCGAATTAGCAGGAAGTGGAACTAGGCCGCCGCCGGTGAGCAATACGCACCATTGCGGCCAATAGGGTGAAACAATTTTGAGAAAACGTTGCCTTCGCCTCCTCTGGCAAACGTAAGTGACGCTTTTGGGGGAAGCTGGCCGATCAGGCAGACATTGCGGGCTTTTCCTCGTCAAACCGGGAAACTACAGCGATTATGCGGGCTTTAGTAGTTAGCCAGACCTTATTTAGCCAGACCAGGACGAATGAGCTTTGCCTGCTAACTTACTGGGCCGTTTTTCAAATCCCGCCCCATCGACACGCCTACCTGCCCGCCAGCCCACAGCAATTCCGTCCTCGCTGGCAGCTTGCTGGCCTGACGTCTCTCGAATCGAGCGTCATTCGAGCCGAAAACCGAGCTAGCGGCTTCAAAGCCCCGCAGCGAAACGGGCCGCCAACCTGCTGATTAAGCGAGGCTCTAGGACACCAACGGCCGACAAAGCTGACTTTTCAACGTATTATCAACGCCTCAACTCGCCATCCAAACCTGCCAGAAACCCGGATTGAGCTTTGATATGAATCGCTTCCACATTTTCCTAGTTACAGTTTCGATTTATCTCTTGTAGCAAAGCAGACCTACCGATAAACTGCGAGACTCAGAAAAGTTAAGAAAATTGCTCCGGGTTAGGCGTTTGGCTCCTAATCCAAATTTATCGAGCTGTAACCCTTTAATAGATATGAAATCTGGGCCGCATTTGCGACTCAGTGGAGAACCCACGGTGGCTGGTACAAAGACTTACAACGCACAAACTGACGATTCCCTCACCAAAGAATGGTGGATCGTTGACGGCGAAGATCAAATCGTCGGTCGTATTGCATCTGATATCGCGATGGTATTGATGGGCAAGCATCGCCCAACATACACACCCAACGTCGATACAGGCGACTTCGTGATCATCACGAACTGCGACAAGGTCAAGTTCAGCGGCAACAAGTTGGACCAAAAGGTCTACACTTGGTACACCGGTTACACAGGTCTTCGCAAGGAAACCGCTCAAAACCGCTTGAACCGCAAGCCAGAGCAAATCATGCGTGACGCTGTTCGCCGCATGTTGCCAAAGAACAAAATCGGCCGCCACATGCTGACAAAGCTCAAAATCTTTGCAGGTGCCGAACACCCACACGCCGCTCAAAACCCGCAGCCACTCACCGGTGGACGCACTCTCAAGTAAGCTTTGCCGGTCACTGACCTGTCGAGCTTAATTACTCAGCCAACCCAGGCTGGCAAACGCACAACACTCTTTCAAAAACCAAAATCAAATGGCCAAAACTGACCAAAAAACAGGTGAAGCACTCGGCACCGGTCGCCGTAAGTCTTCTGTCGCTCGTGTCCGCATCAAACCCGGCTCTGGCAACATCGTCGTCAACGGAAAAGCTCTGAAAGATTACTTTCAAGTCGCTCAAGATCAACGTGCGGTCATCGACCCGTTGACCAAGGTCGGCGTTGCAGACAGCGTTGACATGCGAATCACCGTTTCTGGTGGTGGCACAACCGGTCAATCAGGTGCTTGCAAAATGGGCATCGCCCGTGCGTTGCTGAACCTAGACCCCGCTCACTTCGACATCCTTCGCGACAGCGGATTCTTGACACGTGACTCACGTATGAAAGAACGTAAGAAGCCAGGGCTTCACGGTGCTCGTCGCGGAACTCAGTTCTCCAAGCGTTAATCGCTGGCGAACCACCGCATACGAAACGAATCAAAAGGCAGCCCACAAGGCTGCCTTTTTTCGTAGGACATGGCGACCTGCTATTACGCGTCCAGAAAGAGAGTACTTTTTCGATGCGACAGATAAGAAAATCAAACACAGACAAACACGAACTCCCACGCGTACATCCGTGCTTATCAGTGGCTATAAACTTTCCACAGCACCAAAGGTGCAATCGAAAAATATTGCTTGTCGAATCGCTTCAACATCCCCGTCGCCGCCTCAGCCACTGCATTCTTTCCCCCACCCTCAAACGGCAGTAACGCAATGAACCAACTGCCAACTTGCTTGCTTTGCGACCGCACGCCGAAAAAGGGAACCACCGAACACCACTTGATCCCACGTACCTGCCACAGCAACAAGTGGTTCAAAAAGAACTTCACCCGCGAGCAAATGCACGAAACGATCTCGCTCTGCCGCGACTGCCACAACGCGGTTCACAAATTCGAGCCCAAAGAAAAAGACCTCGGGCGACACTACTACACACTTGAACTACTCAAGTCGCACCCTCAGATCGCCAAGTTCGCCGCTTGGGCCAGCAAGCAAAAATAGGCACGTAGCAGGTCCTCTCAGACGCGTGCCCGCGTTGAGCAACGTGGCTGCTGAAATCGTCTACCGCGGCACAACAACCAGCACGCGTCCGCCTTTACCGGCTCTTCGAGGACACAGCCCGGCAGGCAGGAACTAACCGCCTTCAGGTGCTCTATCTCCAATGCTGCATCGCCTTAACCCCGCCTTGTCCCTGCCTCGCACAGCAAGGGGGGGGGGGCCATGCTCGCCCGTTTAGAAATGCGCCACTCCATAATGCGCCACTCCATAATGGCCCGCAACAAAACCTGCTCACGGGACATCCCCAAAACCACTCAAGTATCCGCAGCATTTAAGCCGATCAAAAAACAGACACAATCAAACACTTGACACAGTCCAGAATCCGGATATCATCTCCGGCATGAACACCGACCCAGCCAATTTGCTCCGTGAAAACGGGATTCAAGTGACAGCTCAACGCGTTGCCGTCATGAAAGCGGTTTCGTCCAAACCACACTCGACCGCCGACCAAGTGATCGCCGAAGTCCGTTTGGCGATCGGCACCGTGTCGCGGCAAGCGGTTTACGACGCGCTTTCGACGCTATCGGACAAAGGTTTGATTCGTCGGATTCAACCGGCCGGATCTTCGGCGTTGTACGAAGACCGAGTCGGAGACAACCACCATCACGTGATCTGTCGCAACTGCGGAAAAACTGCGGACGTCGATTGCGCGACGGGTCACAAACCATGCCTCACCGCTTCCAACGATGCAGGCTTCACCATCGATGAAGCAGAAGTCATCTACTGGGGCACTTGCCCCGAATGCAAATCCGCCAGCGAAGCCTAGCTCGTCGACACGCGCTTCGTCCGCAAACGCTGGCATCTAACCACACAACTAATCAACGTAGCTGCGGCGTTTTTCGTCGCGAATCAAAAATTTCAGGAGAGACAGATGTCATCTAGCCACCACTCACGTTCAACCTTCAGCCAAGCCGGTCGCAAGCAACAGCGCGGGCTGCACAAGCTTTGCTTGCTAACGTTTGCAACCGGATCATTGCTGATTGGCAGCGGCAACTTACAAGCTCAAACGCCAACCACAACAACGCCAACCAAATCCGCTGCGGCTCCTCACGGCCACTTCGGCGCCGGCACCTGCCCGGTCACTGGTAAAACTTACGGCGTGTCAGCCCCTAGCAACATCACCGAAACCGCGGCAGCAAAACCAACCGAATCAATCGAAACCGAATCTACTGCCACGGCACCAAATAGCTCGCAAGAAACCGGTTCGCACGAACACTACACCAACCGCGATTGGTGGCCGAACCAATTGAACCTCTCGGTCCTCCATCAAAACTCACTCAAAGCAAACCCAATGGGCGCCGATTTCGTCTACGCTGACGAATTCAAAAAACTAGACATGGCCGCGATCAAAACAGATCTCGCCGCAGTCCTAACCGATTCACAAGACTGGTGGCCGGCCGACTACGGCAATTACGGACCGTTCTTCATCCGTATGGCATGGCACAGCGCGGGCACCTACCGAGTGACCGACGGTCGAGGCGGTGCGGGCTACGGGACACAACGTTTTGCTCCACTGAACAGCTGGCCCGACAATGGAAACCTGGACAAAGCCCGTCGTTTGCTGTGGCCGATCAAGCAAAAGTACGGCAACAAAATCTCTTGGGCCGACTTGATGATTCTTGCCGGCAACGTTTCGCTCGAAGAAATGGGCTTTGAAACGCTTGGCTTTGCCGGCGGTCGCGACGACGTTTGGGAGCCACAAGAAGACATCAACTGGGGACCAGAAACCAAATGGCTCGGCGACAAACGCTACCACGGCGAGCGAAAGCTCGACAATCCTTTAGCTGCGGTTCAGATGGGTTTGATTTACGTTAACCCCGAAGGCCCTAACGGCAATCCGGACCCACTGGCCTCCGCGATCGACATCCGCGAAACCTTCGGTCGCATGGCGATGAACGATGAAGAAACCGTCGCCCTGGTCGCTGGCGGTCACACCTTCGGCAAAGGCCATGGTGCGGCATCACCCGAAAGCAACGTCGGCCCGGATCCTGAAGCAGCTCCCATCGAAGAACAAGGCCTGGGCTGGACCAACAAATACGGCAAAGGCCACGGCGCCGATACGATCACCAGCGGACTCGAAGGTGCTTGGACGACCACACCGACCGAGTGGTCTCATGATTACTTCGAGCACATGTACGATTACGAATGGGAAAAGAGCAAGAGCCCTGCCGGAGCAATCGTCTGGCGTCCCAAAAACGGCGACGGCGAAGGATCCGTTCCCGACGCCCACGACAATGCTAAATCTCACGCACCCATCATGTACACGGCAGACTTGGCGCTGCGAATGGATCCAGCTTATGGAAAAATCTCGAAACGATTTTACGAAAACCCAGACCAGTTCAAAGTTGCCTTTGCAAAAGCTTGGTACAAGCTAACTCACCGTGACATGGGACCGATGTCTCGCTACTTGGGCAACGACATTCCTGAACAACAACTGTGGCAGGATCCGATTCCAAAAGTCGATCATGAATTGATCAACGACAGCGACATCTCATCACTCAAGGACAAGCTGTTAAATTCTGACCTGACGATTTCTCAACTGGTATCTACCGCATGGTCGTCAGCCGCATCGTTCCGCGGATCAGACAAACGTGGCGGTGCCAATGGCGCGCGACTTCGTTTGGCTCCGCAAAAAGATTGGGCCGTCAACGAACCGGACCAGCTTGCCAAACTCTTACCCGTCTTTGAGGAGATTCAAAAAGAGTTCAATGACGCTCAAGCCGGCGACAAAAACGTTTCTCTGGCCGACTTGATTGTACTGGGCGGGTGCGCAGCGGTTGAAAAAGCGGCTGCCGACGCTGGTCAGACCGTCAACGTTCCGTTCTCACCCGGCCGATCCGATACGACGCAGGAACTAACAGATGTCCAATCATTCGCCGTGATGGAACCGATCGCCGACGGCTTCCGAAACTACTTGGGCAAACCAGATTCTCGCACCGCCGAAGAATTGCTCGTCGATCGTGCTCAGTTGCTAACCCTAACCGCACCTGAGATGACGGTTTTGGTCGGCGGCATGCGAGCCTTGAATGCCAATGTTGGTCAGTCCAAGGTGGGTGTTTTGACCGAACGTCCTGGTCAGCTGACGAACGACTTTTTCGTCAACTTGTTGGACATGAAAACCAAGTGGCACAAATCAAAAGACGCGGCTGTCTTCCAAGGCTTGGATCGCGAAACTGGCGATGTGAAGTGGGAAGGATCTCGAGTTGATTTGGTTTTCGGATCGAATTCACAGCTTCGAGCGATCGCGGAAGTCTACGCTTGCCAAGACGCCGAACAGCGTTTCGTCAACGACTTCGTCGCCGCTTGGACCAAGGTCATGAATCTTGACCGCTTTGACCTTCGTTAGGTTGCTCGACTCGCCCTTTGTGGCGAAGCAAACCATCACGTCAAACGAATAAGCCCAGTTGTAAGCCAACTGGGCTTTGTTCGTTAAGTGCTCTTAACATAAGTTTAACGTTAAACTCAGCACTGCGATTTTCGGCCCCCAAACTCAAAGTCCTTTCTATAATTCATATTCGTTTCGCAATTCCTTAACAATCATTCAGTAAACTCCGCACCATCGTGACTCGCGTAGATTCAAAATTTCGTTTTGAAATGCAGTCAAAACATGGTTGAAAAAGGAAATACCTACCAAAATGAAGACACAACCGAAACGCTCAGCTGGATTCACTTTAGTCGAACTACTAGTCGTAATTGCAATCATTGGCATCTTGATTGGCATGTTACTGCCGGCGGTTCAAGCCGTACGCGAAGCCGCTCGACGATCCACCTGCTTGAACAACATGCGCCAATTGGGGCTTGCACTGCACAATTATGAAAGTGCCCACATGGCGTTTCCGCCAAGTCGTCTTGCTCCCGACGATCAACCCATCCCTTCCAGTTCAACCAACCATTCGGGAGCTGAAACAGCGTTCCAGAGTTGGACAACGTTGATCTTGCCTTTCGTCGAACAAGGCAACCTTGGATCACAATTTGATTTTTCGCAACCGTGGTTCGACGGAGTCAACTCAAGCAACGCCCAGGTAATCGCGACGCCATTGAATATTTTCATGTGCCCATCGTCTGCTGCCTCCGACCCCTTTGATCCGTACCACGTAATCGGCGCTGCCGCTGGCGATTACGGATCCATCAATGAAGTTAAATCGCGGGTTTACACCGATGTGCTAATGACATCAGCGCCCTCTAGTAATGCTCGTTCGGGTTTGCTTTCCAAGTTTTCAAAAAACCCGATCTCGCAGGCGACCGACGGAACCAGCAACACCTTGTTTGTTGCTGAGTGTGCTGGCCAACCGGACGTCTACATTGCCAGCGGGTTGATGAGCTTGGATGACTTTGCCAACTACCAAGACGACAAAGTGGTCGAGTTCAATGGCCGCCTTACTCCAACCGACGGAACCGGATGGGCCGATCCAGATTGCGGCTTCAGCATCAACGGTGCAACCAACGACGGCCTGGACCGCTACGGACCGCGAATGATCAATGCGATCAACGTTAGCGAAGCCTATTCCTTCCACACCGGTGGAGCCAACTTCGCCATGGCCGACGGCTCAACTCATTTCATTTCTGATTCGGTCGACGCAGCCACCTTTGTCGGTCTCTGCACTCGTTCGGGTGGCGAAGTGAATGGGGAGTACTAAACATGAACATTACAAAATTAAAATACTGGCAAATCTGTTCTTCACTACTGCTGGGATTTGTCCTGACAGGCGTCTGCCCAAAGCTAACCGCTGGGCCGACAGGAAATGAAGTCACCGAGAATCCCAAATCCAAAGACACCGCCTCCAAACAAACCATTCAAATTCTCGGCATCGGATCAATCCCCGGCACGACCAAGGACTTATCCGGCCTGACAAAAGAACTCGTCCCTGCCGCAGGAACCAACCGCGATGAAATCCCACCCGGCAGAACGTTCCACAATGATATGTTCGGCGGCATTTCAGCGATCACTTGGACCGGGCAAGGCAACACGTACTGGATGCTACCTGACCGGGGCCCGCTAGATGGCGCGGTCGATTGGACATGCCGCCTTCAAAAAGTAAAAATCGACGTCGATCCTAAAAGCACCTCGCCAGTTTCAATCAAGCTAGTCAAGACGATCATCCTGACCGATCGCAACGGCCTGCCCTTCACCGGGCTCGAGTCGTCAGATCATGCTACGGCCGAAAGCTCACGCCGCTTAGACCCCGAAGGCATCCGCGTCGGCCGCAATGGCAACTTGTTCATCGCCGATGAGTACGGTCCACATTTGATTGAGTTTACCGTCGATGGAAAATTCGTTCGAGAGTTGTCCGTGGACGCGAGTTTCTTAGCTTCAAAACCAAACGTTTCCAAACCAAGCGATTCAAAACTAAATGACTCAAAAACAAAGGCAAACCTCTCCACCGAGTCCGGTCGTCAGCCGAATCGAGGCATGGAAGGATTGGCGGTAACAAGCGATCAAAACCGGCTGGTCGGTTTGATGCAGAGCCCTTTGCTTCAAGATTCCTTTCGCAAAAAACCCGACGCCAAACCGACTGGCATTAATTGCCGCATGCCGATCATGGCAAAGTCTGGCGAGTGCCTATGCGAGCACGTGTATCAGCTAGACAATCCCGCCAACAAGCTCAACGAAATCTTAAACTGTGGCGAAGAACAATTTTTGGTAATCGAACGAGACGGCGCGGCCGGCGACGCGGCGGCGTTCAAGAAGCTGATGTTGATTTCAACGAAACAAGCTTCCGACTGCCGCGAGATCAAACGCCTGCCGCATTTCCGAACGCCCAACAATGTCGCTCCCGTCGGCAAAGAAGTTTTGATCGACCTGCTGGATGAACATTGGCAACTGGCCGGCGCAGACATGCCTGAAAAGATCGAGGGCTTGGCATTTGGCCCAGACTTTGACACCGACC
>JALZWN010000306.1 GCA_023300235.1 Mariniblastus sp. | reverse complement strand
GTCTCGGTGTTTATGGGTTATGGTTGGTTGTTCGCCTGTTTCTTGGTCGCCGAACACAAAATGGAAGGCATGGACGCGTTTAAAGTATCGTTAGAAGGCATTCGGGAAAACTTCTTCGGGTTGTCAGGCGTGATGATTGCGTCGATGATCTTTTCGATTTGTGCTATGATGTTGTGCCACATTCCGTTGTTGCTGCTGATGCGGATCTTCATTGGTACGCCGTTTGTTTGTTACCGAAAAATCGTCCGATCGCCGGTCAAAGGATCCAAGCAACGGATGGTTTTTCCTACTTGATGTTTGATTTTCAATTTGCAAAGCATTTGACCTCAGCCCATGACTCGTACTGACTTTGGTGATATCGTTGTCTACGACCGCACCGAGCCGTGTCCTTATTTGGACGGCGAGGTCGCGAGGATGCCGATGCGCATGCCGCTCGGCCGGGTTTCTTTGCGGCAAACGGATTGGCGGTTGGCGGCTGGGCATCGTCGGACGGGCGAGTTCATCTATGAGACGAATTGCCCGAGTTGTAATGCTTGCCAGCCGACTCGGGTGGTTTGCAAAGACTACGTGTTCTCGAAGAATGCGAAGCGAGTGTTGTCAAAGAACGATCGAAAGTTCGATCAAAAGTTTTCCGCTCCTCGCGGCAGTCAAGCGCGTATTGATTTGTTCAACTTGCATCGTAAGTCGCGTGGCCTGTCGGTCAATGATTCGGATATCGATCGCGAGGGTTATGAGTGGGGGTTCGTGCGGTCTTGCATGAATTCGTTCGAGATTGGTTACTGGTTGGACCAAAGGTTGGTTTGTGTGGCGTTGTGCGATCTCGGAAAAACATCTTTGTCGGCAGTTTACACGTTTTACGATCCCGAATTTGCCGATAGCAGTATTGGGACGTATTCTATTCTGAAGCAAATTCAGTACTGCAAGGAACGCGGCTTGGAGCATCTGTACTTAGGTTACTACGTCGCGGAGTCGCCGCACATGCGATACAAGGCCCGGTTCGATCCGCAAGAACGATTGATCGACGGTCACTGGCAGCGTTTCGAAAGAGAAGCGAAAAAGTAACGAAGTAGCTTTTGGGTCCAACTGCAATTCAATTCAATGAACCAGAAAAACACGACAACTGTACCTGTCTCTCCGTCGCCGGTAGCCCAACCCGAAACGGGGCAGTGGCGTTCGATGGTGTTTTCGTTCGGGTTGCACTTGTTGTTATTGTTGGCGTTCGTGTGCCTGACTTATTCGACCGGCGGAGGCGGTGAATCGGTTGAGCCTGACCGGCCGGCGGGGATTGTGTTAACGGTTCAAACAAAGCCAACTGAAAAAGAAAAGTATCTAGACGAATCAGATTTTCAGCCTACCGAATCAAATGATACATCAGCGTCAGCAAGTGCCCATCAACTAACGCAAGATGCGGCGCCGGAAATCGAAGCGTTTGAGACACCTGCCAAAATTGATTTGCCGGGAATGGAATTTAACGCGTCCAATGATGCGTCCCAAATGACCAGCCCCGCAGCGCGAGGGCTTGAAACGTCTCACGAACTGTCAGAAGCCGATCGGGAAATGATGGAAGCGGATCGGCTTCGGTTCCGAGCCGATCAACCGGCAGGGCCAGCGACCAGCCTGTCGGTGTTCGGGTCAGGGCAGATGGAAGGCCGCTCGTTTTTGTTTTTGTTAGATCGGTCAACCAGTATGGGCAGCAAAGGTTTGGGGGTCGTGCAGGCCGCTCGAAATGAACTCTCCGCTGCGATTGAAAAGTTAGAATCGCATCACCGGTTTCAGATCCTTGGCTACAACAATGCCACCATCTCAATGAAAGCGCCGCGACTGCTGAACGCGAGTAAAGAGAACAAACTGGCAGTCCGCAAGTTCGTTAGTAATTTGACCGCTTACGGGCCCACCAATCACGACACCGGCATTTTGTCGGCGATAAGTTATCGGCCGGACGTAATCGTGATGCTAACCGACGGCGGTGCGCCGGGATTGAATTCGCAAGAACTAAAAAAGATTCGGACGCTCAGTCGAGGCCGGACACAGATTCACTGCGTGCAGTTTGGACTGGGGCCGCAGCGGACGGAAGACGAGTTCATGGAAGATCTTGCGGCACAGAACGGCGGAACGTTTCGCTACATCGATGTGAATGAGTGGCGAAAGCAGTAAGTTGGACCAAGAGTGAGTGTTTGCTCCAACACTTCGCTATCAATCAGGAGTTGTGTCGCTCAAAATGGCGGCGGTGTCGACTTGGGGGAAGATTTGGAGTGGCTGAGCAGTTGCGGCCACTGATTGCTTTCATACAGTAAGCGGTGACTTCTTGCGTGTCTTCGCGAATGACAGCCTGGAAGCCCAGCACGGCCTTTTTTTGGATTCGCCAATACATATAAGACCAACAAGCCGTAACGCGTCGGACAACCGGAACACCAAGATTCAAAAACGGATTTGCCCTGCAAGCAGTGAGAATCGGCTTGAAAACTGGTTTGATCTGTATCAAAATGGGGAGACTAAGTCTCAGGTTTTCCACTCTTGCCGGTCGCGATCATGCTACGCAATCTTAACGCTTCTTTTTTTCTGCTGCTTTCAATCGTCTGTTGCGGTTCACAATTAAACGCTCAGACGGTCACGTTAAGCATGAACGTTGGCGATGTTGTGATCGAGCTGTTTCCTGACGAAGCGCCGATTTCGGTGGCAAACTTTCTAGGGTACGTTAATCGAGGTGACTACGACGGTGTGATCATTCACCGGTCTGTTCCGGGGTTTGTGGTGCAGGGTGGCGGTTTTTTGACAAACGGAGATGGGATTAATCTTCAACCTCAAATTCAAAACGAATTTGGTCGATCGAATCTGCGGGGGACCGTGGCGTATGCGAGAGAGGGAGGCAACGTTAACAGCGCAACGAGTCAGTTCTTTTTCAATCTAAGCGATGGAAACCGCTTTCTTAATACCGTCGACGAAGGTTTCACAGTTTTTGGTGAAGTCGTTTCGGGAATGGATGTGGTTGACGCAATCAGCAACCTGCAGCGTGTTAATGCAGGCGGAGTTTTCGAGGAGTTGCCAGTACAAGATAGTTTTGTTTCTCCCGATATCTTCACTGACGATCTTGTGGTCATCAATTCGGCCACGGCCTTTACCTTGGGAGACATTAACGGCGATGACGAGGTCAGTTTTTTAGACATCGCGCCGTTCATCGCTGTTTTGTCAGGTGGCGATTTTCTAGAAGAAGCAGATATTAATCGCGATGGATTCGTCTCGTTCCTAGACATCTCCCCGTTCATCGGGATTCTAAGCGGCCAGTAGTTTCAGGAAGTTTTGGCAAGCCTCGAGACCTGCAGTTCTGGGTAAATCGGTTTTTGAAGCACGCTGTCTTGACAGCCAACGTAGCCAGCAACAAACCAAAGCATCGGCGATATTTAATCCCGACCGTATTTTCTAGCGAGTTGACGGCGGCCAGTTGCGTTGCCAGCCAACCCTGAACGGATGCCGCGAAAACCCCAGAAGACTCTTATTCCTTAGGTTCTGGTGCGTCGCTCGTAGTCTGGACGAAATTCAACGAAGCCAGAAATTTGACGCTCTCCGTCATCGTGGTTTCGTAAGGCTTAGTATTGATGATTTTTGTGCGGAAGAATTTCCCATTGAAAAAGCCATGGTTTTTACCTTCAAATGGGTGAAGGTCGCATCGGTTTCCAGCCGCTTTCATTTGCTTTGCAAAGTCTTCTGCTTGGCGGTAGGGTACCGTTTTGTCACCCGTGCCATGAAACAGTAACGTTGGAACGATGCCTGCGTGGATCTGGTGATTGGGTGAAAACGTTTTTTCTTTCCCTTTAGGGAAGCGGCTAGGAGCGTAGCCATCTTCGGGGCTCGTGTCCAACACTGGGTTAAACAGAATCATCGCGTTGGGAATCGAACTAATCGACGCATCCTCGCTGGGTTCGTCTTGTCCTTTCAAGACGCCCGTGCAAGCAGCGATGTGACCGCCTGCTGATCCACCTGCGGCAATAATCTGGTTGGGGTTGATGCCGAGTTCTTTCGCATGCTGCCGCACCCAGCGAATCGCCGATTTAGCGTCTGCGACGCATTCAACAGGTGTCACTTTCTGTCGCGATTTGACGCGGTATTCGGCGGAAAAACAAACCACGCCTTGTTTCGCCAAAAAATGTGACTGTTCATAAAATTGTTTCGGCGTTCCGCTATTCCAGCCACCTCCAAAGAAAAACACTACCGCGGTCGATTGGTCGGTTGCTTTATGGTTCGCCGGTTCGAAAACATGCAGCTTGAGTTCGGTGTCGCTGGCTGTTTTGTAGACCACCGATTTGGTCGGAGCTATTTTTTTAACGGTTGCCTGAGCGATGGCGTGGCCGGCGAAAGTCAGGCACATTGAAAGGGTGACAACACAGCCGGTAAGCTTTGCGATTCGATTTAAGGTCATTGGGTGAATTCCGATTTTAGCGTGTCTTCAAAAAAACTGTCGAGTTCCAAAAGGCTGAACTCGTCAGACGTTGTCGCATCTCTTGCGAAGTAATTCAAGCCGTCAGGATCGACTTTGTCAGGTTCGATGTGATCTGCGAATGTTATGTTATGAAAGGACTTAGGTTCTGAGATGCGAGTTCGGTTGATCTGTCAGTAGCGATTTTATCGTTGACAAATGAGTGCTGTGGTTGAACCGTAGGCGAACTGACGGTCGGTACAGTGCGATTCTGAGTTTGGTCGATCAACGGCGAGTTAAAGTTGGAGTCAACAAAGGCAAAGTCAATTGTCGCTGCGGTGATTGCCGCGTCTGCCGGAACTGGCAGCAAATTGGTTTTAACTGTAATACTAAATCCATCTGCCATCAAGCGAGTTGTTGGTGTTGTTGTCGTCAACCGATTACCCCGCCGAGTTTCCAATCGCGGTGCGGTTGGTTAGAGTGACGTCGCCATTGTCGGAGCGGATTCCGCCGCCGTTGCCAAGGTCACCGACGGTGTTATTGTAGACTGAATTGTTATTGTAGACCGAATTGTTATTCAGCGTAGTATTGTCATCGTCGGAGTAGAATCCG
>JALZWN010000305.1 GCA_023300235.1 Mariniblastus sp. | reverse complement strand
ACAAAACCTATCGCTGGTGGTACGAGTACTCCGGCGGCAAGTTCACTGACTGGGGTGCTCACCACGTGGACATCGCCACTTGGGCGTTGAGCAAAAACGGGCCAGGGCAGGGGCCAATTTCCATCGACGGTACCGATGCAAAACACCCGATCGAACTAAAGAACGGCTATCCGGTCGCAGATAATGCCTTCAACACGTCGCACGATTTCAATATCATTTGCACGTATGCCGACGGTTTGGAAATGCATATTACCAGCCGATCCGACAACGGAATTCTGTTCGAAGGCACCAAAGGACGCATGTTCGTCAACCGCCGCAAAATCGCTGGCAAACCTATCGATGAAAAATGGGACCAAGGAAAGTACTCTGAAGAAGACCGAGTCGAGTTCTACAAAGGCAAGCCGTTTGAAGGCCACAAAAACAATTTCTACCGCTGTATCGCAGAAGGCGGTCTTCCAGTTTCAGATGTCTTCACCCACGTGAACATGCTGAACATCTGCCACCTCTCGGTCATCGCCGCTCGATTGGGCCGTAAACTACAGTGGGATCCGAAAACCGAATTGATCATCGGCGACGATCAAGCAGCCGCAATGGCCAGCCGAAAACAACGAGCTGGTTTTGAGATTTAGTTAGGTTAGTCCTTATGCTGCCACCGGCCGCGCTTTCAGCCATGTCGATCAGCATAATCTTAGGCTTCGGATACTTTTTTTTTCGCTCGTCGCTTACCTTGGCTCCCACTTGCCGTCGTCGTTGCAATTTAAGCTGTAAGGAAAGCCACAGGCATTCCAAATCATGTCAAACGCTAGTCGTAATGTCGCGGCAACATCGCACGACAGGTCTTCGATCAATACCTCTGGGATAACGAGGCTGTCCCGGTCGATCGGTCGTTGGTCATGACACCACTTAGATGGACTGTCATACATGTAGGCTCCTTTTACACCCAACGGCGTAACCATGAGCCATCACCAGCCAAGATTTCCCCAAGTCGATCGGTTCGCCATTCGGCAATTCGCCTTGGTTTCGACGTCGGCCGTCGGCGGCGGCAGGCTGCTTGGGATCAAATACCATAACCGATGCTCAGCAAATCCGATCGAATCTCCGTTTCCAAGCGAGACGCTTCCTTGAATGGGTCGCCTAACATTTTCGCCATCGGAGATACGAACCCAGGAGTGTTTAAAAAGGTAAAGGCTGAGTTTAACAGTTTATACACCGTGCGTCTAACAAATCGCATACCGCAAAGCCTTACCAACCCCGCATTAGGCGGCTCGCTTTTGTTGCTTCCGAAGTTTGCGACGCTGAGCCTTTGACATATTACCGGAGTCTTGAAGCGAATCATCCACTTGCTCGGGCGTCTTTTGAACCCGAGTCCCCGCGGCGAGTTGCTTGAGCCTTTCCGATGCAGACGGAGCACCTTGCTTGGGCGATGCATCAGCCGACTCGTCTGCTGTTGTCTCAACGGGGGCTTTTTTGACAAGTGCAGGTTTGGGAACCGGATCGGCAGCCCTTTCGTTGGCCTTAGTCGTCTCGGTGGCCACTAGCTTACTAGCTGCCGGTGCCTTTTCGGCTGCCTTGCGGCGTGACTTCTTTGGCTTGATTGCAGCCGCTGGCTTTGCTTCAACGCTTTCTTCTTCGACTGCCGCGGATTTGCGATTGGCACGTTCACGACGAGCATCCGGGCGTTCGCGAAACGGCCGAAACGGAAGTGTTTTCCTTGACTTAATTTCCTTTGGCTTTGAATGAATAAAACCATTGGAACGCAAGAAAACAAATCGAGCGTAAGTCATGTTTGCCAGCAACGACGCCATGGCCGCCACCAACACTCCGTTGCCCAACGCTAGTTTTTGAACCGAATCCTGATTCATCTCTGGAGCCAACGCCATCAATATCTCCGGCGCCCCCCAACCTACACAAATCCCAAGCCACGCCAAACAGGCCCAAGCAATAGCCCCCAACGAATAGCGAACCTCCATCAGATAACGGATCAGCGGCAAGCTCACCAACAGCACTCCAATCGCCAGCGGCAACCACGGCACTGAAAATCCTCGACCGCTAACGGCCATAAAAACGTTGTGCGAAACCGAAGCCAAAGGCAGCATGCAACCTAAACTTGCGAGCGCAAAAACTGGAAACAACCAACCCCAGACCCGATAGGTTCCCTCATAGTCATCACAACGATGCTGACGAAGCGCATAAATCTGCAAGCACAGCACTGCAGCAACGGCGAAGATAACCGTCGACAAATAAGTGGCCAACGAACTTGGCCCAGTGATCGCCAGTGCTTCCACACCATCTTGCCCGATCGTCGCACGCCAGTCTGTAGAAAAGAACGCCAGCAAGTTAACACTCGCCAGCACGACAGCAAAACCGAGAATGCTGAGTGAATACGCTAGTGGCCGCTTGGGAATTAGATCGGTAACTTTACGTTGGTGTCTTCGCTTGGCTCCGATCGAGTACGCCTTGCGAACATCCATTTGAATTGGCTCCTCGGCAGGCGACCGTTTTCGACTTTTCTTCGTCGCAACGCTGGCCTCTCCCACTTGGGAATTCGAGTCGACAAGGAGCCGACGACGCCGATTTGTTTTTCGATTGAGTACCATAGATCTAGAATGGGCTAGTGCCGAAGAGGGTGCTGTTCCAATATCGGCTATCTAATTGGCAAAACTGAGATGATCATTTCGCAGCATGACCTGACTGTATCACTTTTGCCATGCTGCCTGATTGCTAGCAGCAGTCGGCCAGCAAAAAGGTTGATCCAAACCTCCATCTACAACCGAAAGGAATGTTAGACAGGATACACTCAGGGGCATTTGGCCTGCATTAGGTTGCCTTAAGTTGCATTAAGCTGCCTTAGGGCATCCATTGAAACAACCACTACAACCGTTTCAACTAAGACATTTCGATCATTTGCTCGGTTCTTTTCATTTGAACAAGTCATTCTTTTAAACCTTCCTCCCTCCTCCAAATTGCGCCCTAGGCTTTCACAGCAGCTGAGTTCCCTTGCGATCTCATTCACGAATCAAACGCAGCCGCCTAACCGCTTTTTTGGCATTTGCTTCTAATTAAATGGATTTACAACAAACCACCCATCAAGATGAAGCAGTTGTTTTTCGACAAATTCTGCTGAACACGATGACCGATGGAGCAATCTTTCTGGACCGCAACCTACAGGTCACGGCCTGGAACCGTCGTATAGAAACCATGACGGGTTTAGCCACGAAAAACCTCTTGAAGCAGCGTTACAGCGCTAAAATGCTTGGCTTTAAGAACGCCACCACCGGCCAACGAGTTGCTGAAGGCCGCGACCCAATCGCACAGCTTTTGAAAACTGGCGACACTGTCAAAGGCGAATACCGTATCATCGGCAGAAACGGCACCGAGCTAAGCATTCAGCTTACTGCGACTCCGGTGATCGATGCTGAGCGACAGTTCCTTGGCTGCATTCTGTTGATCCACGACGACTCAATGCAACTGGACTTAAAGCGTCAGCTAAAAGACCTGCACGCGTTCTCTATTCTTGACCCACTAACTCAATTGGCGAATCGAGCTGCATTTGAGCGGGCGATGGAGATGGCCGTTGTCAGTCGAGACCGCGACAACGAAAAGTTCAGCCTGATCATATGTGACATCGACTTCTTCAAACAAATCAACGACAACTACAATCACCACGTTGGTGATCAAGCGTTGGTGGCATTCTCGAATATCTTGCAATCGTTTGTCGACGAACAAGATGTCTTGGCGAGATTTGGTGGTGAAGAGTTCGTGATTTTGTGCCGTGGCAGCGACCTAGCAACCGCAGCCCAACGAGCCGAAGAGATTCGAAAAAAGCTCAACCAAACTCCGTTGGAAATGCTTGACGGAAAATTCATCACCGCCAGCTTCGGTGTAGCCGAATTACGTCCCGATGACTCACCGACTGATCTTTTTATCCGCGCGGATACTGCCCTGATCCAAGCGAAAGAGGACGGAAGAAATCGCGTCGTCACAAGTGCTCCGCCTCAATCAATTGGACGGAGCGACCATGAATCAGTTCGAGAAGCGATCCGCGGAGTTGCAAGGCCTTCCCTCGAAGGCGAGGCAATTATTAGCGACCAATTCAAGACCCGGACTCCGATTCCAGTTTTGGTCGAAAAGCTGCGTAGTTTCATTGTGGAAATGGACGCCGACCTTAAAAAGGTCGAAGCCAACCAAGCAGAAATGACGATCGAATTTGAAGACCGCACCGACTACTCGCGGAAAGGTCGTTTCGAAGTGTGGATTGACTTCGTCGAAGACGTCGAAGGCGAGGGCACTGGGGAACACGGTCGACGAACCTACACGTACATGCGGGTCACCATTCGACTCGCCAAACGAAAATGGTTCAGCACCAACGTTCCAGAACTGGCGACCGACTTGCTGAACGAAATTTGCAGCTATTTCATGATCAGTCGTGAATGTGATATCGTTAAAGCCATCGAACCCGCAACCGAACCAAAAGCTCGCTAATCGCGGCCAAGGAATAGCCCCTGAGCCGCCGCACTCTGGCCTAGTCAGCTAGACCAATCTTTCTTACCCAAATCTCGGTCGACCCCAGAACCATCGACCGCGATCTCGCGCCCAAGTTGCAGCGCCCCGTGGGCATCAAACGACGCATTCGTTATTTCTCATCAGTTTGAACGGTATTTGCTGATGATTGCGAACCACTGCTGAATTCGCTATAATATTTGGCTGTTTCAACAATCAAAATCGAATCTCACCATTATATTTACGAAGAGAAAAACATGCCGTATTCACTACCGGAACTACCATACGCTCACGATGCTTTGGCTCCACACATCGACGCCAAAACGATGGAAATCCATCACGGCAAACATCACAACGGCTACGTCACCAAGCTCAACGCTGCCCTCGAAGGCACTGACTTGGATTCAAAATCTGTCGAAGATTTGATTAGCGATCTTTCTGTCGTTCCCGAAGCCAAACGCGGAGCGGTTCGAAACAACGGTGGTGGCCACGCAAACCACAGCCTGTTCTGGAGCATCCTGAGTGCCGACGGTGGTGGTGAGCCAACGGGTGCACTGGGCGATGCGATCAAAGCAGAATTCGGCAGCTTTGACGATTTCAAATCTCAGTTCAGCACTGCCGCTGGAACTCGCTTTGGCAGCGGCTGGGCATGGCTTTCAGTCGACGGTGGCAAATTGGTCATTGAGAGCACACCCAATCAAGACAGCCCGCTAATGGAAGGCCGCACACCGGTCCTTGGCTTGGACGTTTGGGAGCACGCCTACTACTTGAACTACCAAAACCGCCGCCCAGACTACGTGGGTGCGTTCTTTAACTTGATCAACTGGAACGCAGTTAGCGAGCGTTTCGCAGCAGCCACTGCCTAGTGCAGTTAAACCTGCTTGAGGCAGCGGCCAATGCATTGTCAGAAATCGCTGACAAAACATTGGCTTCTTAAAACATAAAAGGCTCGTCGATAACGACGAGCCTTTTTTATTTTGGTTGATCTTTGATTTTCGCTGAACGGTGAACCGGCAGGAGTTGACGGTTTACTGAGCCGCTTACTGCCGCAACGGAGTTGTACTGCCCGGTGAAAAGCTACTGCTACCAGATAGTATTTCCGACGGAATTAAAATCTCCGTCGCTGAACGACCGATTCGACTGGCACGCTGTATGCCCGAGGAGTTCAAATCTACAGGCGCTTCCACATTGGCTTTTGAAACTCGATTTTGAAATTCATTTGCCGAGTTAAACCCAGCCTGCCCAACAGTGCCATTTGCGTTTTGCGTGCTACCAAAACCTCCGTAGGGAGTTGCTGGGTAAAACGAGTTTGAATCTCCAGCTCCATTAGAATTGAAGCCAGGAGACTGTGATTGCGGCACTGCGGGAGCATACGATTGACCTTGATATTGTTGGTTAGCCACGGGCGATCCAGCCTTGGGGTTAAACGCATCGTTGACTCGATCCAACGGCAGCACAACGCCTTCGATCGTGTTTTGAGCCACTCGCTGAATAGGCTGCTGAACGGCAGCGGCCGATTGCTTCGCCGCAGCGACTTGAGCTTTCAACAAAGCGATCTGACGCTTGGCCTCTTCGACCTCCGAACGCATTTGCTGGACGGCCGCGTTCTTTTCGGCACCGAACGAATTCGCTGCCAAAGCGTTGGGCTTACTGATTTGTAGTAGCGGACTGTTATTTGGCTGCAACGCGGGTTGCTTGGCTGTAAAGTTGGTTTGCCCAGAGTTGTGGGGGAGCAGGCTTCCGTCAGCACCAATTTTTGGGAAAGGCTTATTAATCAAATTCTTCGTGCGATCCGAAACCTTTGCCAAAGAATTAAGTTGATTATTCGTCGCTTCCGCCATTCCGGTCGCAAGTGAGCCCGATTTTTCTTTGGCACGCTGCTGGGCTGACAACAAACGTTGCTCAAACTCACTTTTCAAGCGGTTGCTTTCCCCCGATTGAGCAAATTCTTGGACTCGATTGCCGATCTTTGACGCGGACGATTGAAGCCGTCCTTGAGCATCATAAAGCGAACCATTGGCGGACGCTGAAAGATCCGCAGCTGCCTGCTTAACATTTGCAAACGCGTCGGTTTTAGGCGTGAAGCTCTTACCGGCAAAGCCACCAAAGCCCTTGACCGTCTCGGCGGCCTTGGCGATTGGCTTGGCAACAAAGGAGTTGTCTCCGCCTGCAAACGAATTGCTTGCGGACTTAACTGCATCTTCACCCGCTGATTTCAAAACCGCCGCAGAACTCATTGCCGAACGGAAATCTTGCTGAGCGTTTGAGAGCTGATTGGAGGATGCAGTTTTCACATCGTTTAAACGGTTCTTTAAATTTTCCGTATCCAAGTTGAATCTATTTTCTGCCTTGGACAGCACCTCTTCGCCACCAATGTCATCCAACTGGTAAGGTTTTCGCATGGGTCTGTCGCCGAACTTCTCGACACTGGACTTGGCTGATGCAATACTTTCTGAAGCCATATCACTAACGTCATTGACGGAATCTTTAATACGCATTCCGTATTGATCAAACTTGGGATCAGTCGCTCGAGTCGAACTACCTGAGGATCGGGTCGAACTCCCCACAGGTCGAGTCGCGCTTCCGGCGTCAGCAACTTGAGTTTCTGCACCGCCGCCAAACCGCGACGGGTCAAAATGCCGTGCCGGTGGTGGCGGCAATTCGCTGTCGTCACCTTTTTTCCAAAAGGCGAGCGACGGAAGTTTTGGTTTCCCAAACTCCATCGACTTGCAACCTAAAGCGGTTACAAACCCACAGCACAGTAGTAAAGTTAGCGTTGTTTTTGATGCCTTCAACGACATTGGTATACCCGTAGAAATAAACCTCAACGAACCAGAAGTAGCCCATTGAAACGCGGGAAATTATTCGCCAACCCTTCATTTCAGCGAAACAAAAGCTCGACATCCCACGCTCCAAAGCCACCCGGACCTTGCAGAATCGCGGGGAGAGTAGGAGGATCGTCAACTTGAGTCAACATCGCTTGAAACCAAATCCCAAAGGATTTCACCACATTTTTCAAAATGTGATAGCAGGTGATTGGCTCGCGAAGCAATCTCACGATTTAAACGCTACCGAATCGCCGTCCCCTGGTCCGTTTCACCGATCACATTGCTCCAATCATGATCCGCTATTTGGCTTTTAGCTTTATTGAATTTATTGGTTCATTCAACTGCCTTAGCGATAGCCGCGGTTTACGCACACCAAACCGTAGCTATCGCCGTCTATCGCCAAAACGGTCAACCACGATTCGGTCAACCACGATTTTCAAATCCGACTAAACTGACTAAATCAACTGACTAAATCAACAGCCCGCTTCACCGAGGCTAGGCAGCCTGCCCGGCAGGCAGGCAGGCTCAATTGCGGGGCCGCCATTTGCCCTTTACCGACAGAGCCCGTCATCGGCTCCCGCTGCAGTGTCCTTCGCAGTGTGCAGCGTATTAACGGGCTACTGTTAAAGCCAGGTAATTACCCGGAGTATTCAGCCCCCACCCGACGCTCAGCCCCGTCGACAGTTTAAAATTCCAAATGGACATTGTGACAACACAAGGCCAGCAACTAGACTGTCGTTACGAATTCTCTGCATGGTTTCTACCTGCAGTCCTCCCGGGAAAATGTTATGCCACTCTTTGAGATAGAAACCGACGGACACATCATCATCACTTGGGCCGACAACGAAGCGGCAGCCCAAGTCATAGCGGCCGAAGCGTATCCGGGTGAAGACGTCAAACGTCTTACCAAACGACCTCGCAACAGCTGGGTTATCTCCAAAGCAGTACTTGGTATTAAGAACGAAACAGACGCCAACATTTGTGGCGTAGCTCGCGATTGCCTACAACGATCCTCCGGTGATAAAGTACATGCCATCCGTTTGTACATGCGTGAAACTGGCACTGATCTTGATCGAGCCCGCATTGCGATCGAAACTAACATGCTGATGGGTTGGTAACGTCTGTGATTCAACTGAACGGCATCGTAAAAGATTATCAAACGATGCGAGCACTCGACGGTGTTGACCTCAACATCAAACCTGGCATCACGGGTTTACTCGGCCCCAACGGCGCCGGAAAATCGACGTTGATCAAATTGATCCTTGGCTTGGTCCGCGTGACCGCCGGAACTGGCACGATCCTTGGGCACACCCTCGGAAAGCAGGGCCGACAAATTCGTTCACGCGTCGGCTACATGCCAGAAGACGACAGCTACATTCCCGGCATGTCCGGCGTCGAAGTCGTACAGTTTTCCGCTTGCTTGGCTGGCCTACCCAACATCGAAGCTCTTCGCCGGGCGCACGAAATCTTAGACTTCTGCGGTATGAAGCAAGAACGCTATCGAGAGATCGACACGTTCTCAACCGGTATGCGGCAGAAAATCAAGTTCGCCGCCGCGATTGCTCACGACCCAGAGTTTCTGATCTTGGATGAACCGACTTCGGGACTGGACCCCGAAGAACGTGATGCATTACTGGCACGCATCAAATTGTTGTGCGAGCAAAACGGAAAATCAGTTTTGATTTCGACCCACATCTTGCCTGACGTGCAAGCGATTTGCGACGACATTGTAATTTTGGCCGCAGGTAAAGTTCGTTTGCACCAACCGCTGTCAAAGCTGAACCAAACGTCTTCGCCCTCGATTACGGTCGGTGTCCACGGAAACGAAAACAATTTCTTGATCGCAATGCAAGCCAAAGGCTTTTTGAGCGTTCCAGCTGAAGGCGGCGGTTGGAGGTTTGAGAGCGACCAAGAACATCTTCTAAAAACGATCTGGGAGTGCTTGGAAAACACCAAGACCACGGTCGCTTTTTTGAACCCTGGAAAAAACTCATTGGAACAGCTATTTATGGATACGGTTCGGGAGAGCAACGATGCCAGTTCATGATGTCGGCTACCGCACTTGGGAAGGCAAGAAAACTTCCTCTTGGTTTCGCTGGATGATTATCAGTAAAACAGGAATCCGTTTGGCGATGAAGTCGACTTGGGTTCGTCGAATTTTATTCGCCGCGTGGCTGCCGCTGATGTACTGGAGTGTTGGCTTTTTCATGATTGAAAAGTCGCTCGAAAAAGACACCAGCATTCTCGGACACACGATCGGCCAGCAACTCGATGATGTTCCTCGCTACGGCCCCGTCGGCAAAATTGCCAGGCAAGTCAAACAGATCTCAGCGTCGGATTCAGCCAAGGGACAATTGAAAGTACAAGCGATGCTGCGCAGTGGGGTGTTCAAATACTTCCCCCACTCACAACAACTCGCCGAAGCTTACAAAAGCGGAGACGTCCATCGAATCCGCAAAGAAGTCTGGCGTTGGTTGATGATGGTGTTTTTCCGCTATCCGCAGTCCGTGGCCATTATGTTTTTAATCGGCATGGTTGCGCCATCGTTGATCGCTCAAGACATTCGCTCGCGCGCGTTCTTGATGTATTTCTCACGGCCAATCGGCAAACTAGAATACATTTTTGGCAAGCTAATGGTGCCGACGGTTTTCATCGCCAGCATCGTGACGTTGCCGGCACTTGCGATGTACGTGTTTGCTGTTTTCATGTCGCCCGACCTTTCTGTCTTGTACAGCACTTGGGATATACCGCTCCGCATCCTAGTGGCCTCGGTCGTCGTAATCGCGCCGACTGCCTTGCTGGCTTTGGCCCTTTCATCGCTGACTCAAGAAACTCGTTTTGCCAATTTCTCTTGGTTTGCCGTGTGGGTACTGGGGCATGGAACGTATCTGGCCGTGATGTTTGCCACCGCGATCGGGATGCAAGAAAACCCGCTCGATGCTAAAGTAAGCGAAAACAGTCTCGTCGAATCCTGCTCACACCTCTCCCTCTACAATTGCTTGGGGAGAGTCCAAGAAATGGTGTTCGGATTCGCCAGCTGGGATGAAGTATGGAAATCGGCGGTCGTGCTCTTGTTGCTGTCTGTAGTTTCGATGTTCTTCCTGTACCAACGCGTCTCACAATCAACTCAACAGTGAGGCCCGAAACCAACCATGATCCAGCTAGAAAACGTTTCCAAACTTTACAAAACCGTCATCGGCGTCAACGAAATCAACGTTGAACTCGGCGAGGGCATCTACGGTTTGCTGGGGCCCAACGGCTCTGGCAAAACCACGTTGATCAATCTGATCTTGGGTCAGCTAAAACCAACGCTGGGCACGGTCCGCCTTTTTGGCCAAAACCCATGGCGGCAGAGCCAGCTGTTGCGACGCGTTGGTCTGTGCCCGTCGCTGGAAGTGAACTACCCGCTGGTCACAGGACTCGACTGGGTCACCTACATGGTCGAACTGCACGGCTTTAATTTCGCCGCGGCGAAGCGTCGAGCGAAAGATGCGTTGGCGGCGGTCAAGCTTACCGATGCGATGAATCGCCCGATGAGAAACTATAGCCTTGGCATGCGACAGCGAGCAAAAATTGCCCAAGCGATCGCCCACGACCCAGACTTGCTGATTCTGGATGAACCATTCAGCGGGCTCGACCCCGTTGGCAGGCACGAGATGTCGCAATACTTGAACAAGTGGGCGACGAAAGGGAAGAGCCTGATTTTGGCCAGCCATATTTTGCATGAGGTCGAAGCGGTAAAGCCTTCGTTCTTGCTAATCTCTGGTGGACGTTTACTGGCATCAGGTTCGCCAGCGGAAGTGCGAAGCATTTTGACTAGCGCTCCCAGTCGGCTCGTCATTGGATCTTCGGATTCAAAACAACTGGCCAGTAAGCTGATCGCCGATTGCCAGATTGACAGCCTTGAGTTTACTGACAACGACCAGTTGATCATTACGACTCGCCAATCACGCACGGCCTTGGAGACCATAACTCGCCTCGCAGCCAGCGGGCAAATCGTGGTCTCTGAAATTTCCTCGACCGACGATTCACTGAAAACTCTCTTTTCGACACTGATGAAGATCCATCGTGGCGAATTGGAATATCACCCCCAGGCTAGCTCATGATCGGCAGTATTGCAAAACTCTGGCGCGGGGCGGCGGCGACATGCGTGTTCGAATTAAGACGATCGATGTCGGCACAACGAATCTCCGTAACCGCGGGCTTGGCCTTGTTCCCGCCCGCGATGCTTTCGCTGCTGCTTTTTGGTGCGAAAATCTCCAACGCTGACGGCGGTGCGCAGATGATCGATTCAGCTCAGTTTTTGGCGATCTTCCTAATCGCCTTAGTGCTGTTGCTTGGCCTGTTGCTTTGGGCGACACCAAACGTTTACTCTGAACTCGAAGGCAAGAGTTGGCTGTTCATCGCCTGTCGGCCCCATGGTCGGACATCGATCTTCCTAGGAAAATTTATGGCGTCGGTGCTGGTTTCGCTGGCGATTTGTTTTATCGCAATATCGCTGTGCGTGCTGGTGATTCACCACAACAATGAAACGATTGAGCCCATAAAGTTATGGCTGGCGATGAACTTTGTTTACCTGTTAGCAACACTGGCCTACGCCGCTGTGTTCTCGTTGATCGGGGTAGTGTTTGTCAAACGCGCGATGGTGGTCGGTGCCGGTTTCTTAATTGGCTTCGACGTATTCCTAGCTTCGCTGCCTGGAGCGTTGATCAACCGATTTACCGTTCGACATCACTTGCAAGAAATTGGGATCGCCACGATGGGTTGGTTCTTCCCAACTCCGGCCGGATCAGAGTCCGAATACCGTTTCATCTACGGGCAAGTGTGGCCGACTTGGATTCACGTGACATTGCTGCTTGCCGCAACCATCTTTTTACTGGTCGCCGGTGTCAAAGTGATTTCGTATCGCGAATACGCAACCTCAGACCAACGGTAACAACACTGCTCCCTCCTGCATCTGCCTTGTTTGCTTTCTCTGCCGTCTCTTTATAACACCATAAATTTCTTTTCACCCTCGCCGTAACGAATTTCTGTTCCTTCGGGGGCATCGGATTCTCGCAACACTTCGATGATCACATCGACGCCTTGCTCAAGGTCGCTCACTTCAACGCTAACCCCGGCAAAAGGCTTTGCTCCCATCATCGCCGCGGCACTGACCACTTTGCCAAGCTCAGCCTGCTTCAGCGCTTCATCAAGCGGCGCCGTGTAATTTTCGGATCGTTTTTCGGGAGTGAGCGTACCGGGAATCTTCAAAAACAGGATAAAGTCGTCATCGGGATCGCCGACCGTTTCATTGGCGACGTAGTACACGAATGCCTCCCGCGTCATCGGCACTCGCTCAGATGCGATCTCCTCAAGCTCCACATCGCTGACTTGCGCTCCTCGAGATTCCACTTCGGGGTCGTCAGCAATTTGGGTATCAGCGCAACCGGCGCAGACGACAACCAAAACCACAAGCAGCCAAAAGGGACTTGAGAGACGGGCAAGCATCGTTAACTCTCACGGGGAAGGGAAGGCAAAGACTGGAACCACACTCGCGATCGAACGGGGCTGTTAATAAGCCTAAAGATCGTCGCAAATCGATCGTCGCAAATGATCGGGCCATCTTCGAATCTTACGCCAATCCACCTCAAATTCGCAAGGCCTTGGCCCGCAAACCTACTTCACCAAGTGATTTGGCAAGTCTTCGATCTTCTCGCAACCGACTTGCTCCATCACCTGCTGGACTTGCTTTTTCAGCATTTCAACCGTGTGGTGCCCGCCATACTTGCCCTTGGCACAGACACCGAACATCGGCGTACGGCCCAAGAAAGTAAAGTCAGCACCGGTTGCCAGCACCGAAGCGACATCAGCTCCCGAACGAATCCCAGAATCCAGCATCAGCTTGATCTTGCCTTTGAAATTAGTCACCAGCTCTTGGAATGGTTTGATCGTCGACTGACCGCGGTCCAACTGTCGACCGCCATGGTTGGACGCAATCAAACCGTCCAACCCCAGCTTGATCGCCAACTCAGCGTCCTCAGGATTGACGATGCCTTTGATAACAATGTTGCCTTTCCATCGATCGCGAATGGCGGAAATTTTGGCTTCGGTAAGACGACCGGAGAATGTTTTGTTCATGAACAAACCCAAGTGCTTCATGCTCAAGCCCGCGGGAATGTACGGCTTCATCGTCTGAAACTCCGGCTTGCCAGCAATCAACTGGCCGAGGCACCAAGTCGGATTGCCGACCATTTGAATAACGTTTCTCAAACTCATCCGCGGCGGAATGGAGAGCCCGTTGCGAATTTCTTTTGGGCGATACGCAAACGTCGGCGTGTCAGCCAAAATCACCAACGTCTTGCAACCAGCCTCCCAAGCTCGCTCAAGCAACTTATCTCGCAAGTCGTTTTCGGCGGGGTGGTACAGTTGGAACCAAAAGTTTCCTTCGGTGATTTTTGCAACCGTCTCAATACTGGCCGTGCTGACCGTCGACAAGGTGAAAGGAATATTGTGATCGGCAGACGCTTGAGCTAAGTACTCGCAGCTCTTGGGCCACATCAAACCTTGCAAGCCAACTGGAGCTATACCGAACGCCGACGAATAAGTCTTGCCGAACAACTCGGTCTCTTGCGATGCACCCGCGTAGTCTCGCAGGTACCACGGCTTAAGCTGAATTTCGCGAATATCAGAAGTGTTTCGCTTGAGGTTCACTTCCGTAAAACAACCGCCGGCCAAGTAATCGTAAGCGAATCCTGGCATGCGTTGCTTCGCACGCTCCATCAGATGCTCAACCGAAGGAAGTTCTGAGTCGAAATGTTCTTTCATAGCGTATCAATCAATTTCTAGCTGACTTGTGTCTGTCTGTTTCGTGTCTGCCTGTTTCGCAGGACGCGAAGAAGTTTTTTGGTTCGTAACCACCGGAGGTACTAAGAGTTTATCTCACAACTTTTTTAAGCGACGCATCATTTGTTTTGTCGCGAAGCAGTTCGATAAGCACTCAGACAACCGGTACTCTATTTTATTTCACAAAAGCGAACGATCTTAAGTAAAACTGCAAACGTTCAGTATAACCGCAAACGATCAGTAATCATCACCAATGCAATGGCACAATCAGCGTCACACTCAAAACACCATCAACGGCACTAGAGCGAAACGCCCCGTTTCCAAGGAATAAAGTCGTCTTGCCCCAGCCCAACGGCTTTGGGCACGTAACGCCCGGAGGCGGTTTCAATGATCAATCGCAACAAATTGTCACCAGCTTCGGCAATCGTTTCGTCGCCACTGATAACAACTCCCGCGTCGTAGTCGATCAGGTCGTTGTGGTAATTAGCAGTGTGAGTATTGGATGCAACTTTGATTACAGGACAAACCGGGTTACCCGTGGGCGTTCCCAAGCCAGTTGAAAACAAAATCACATTGCACCAAGAACCTGCCATCGCAGTCGTCGATTCGACATCGTTACCTGGCGTGCACAGCAACGTCAAACCGGGCTTGGTGCAAGGCTCCGTGTAGTCCAAAACATCAACGATCGGCGCTGTGCCACCTTTTTTGGCAGCACCGGCTGATTTAATCGCGTCGGTGATCAAACCGTCTTTGATGTTCCCCGGCGACGGGTTGGTGGAGAAATCCGACCCAACTTCGTTTGCTCGAGCGTTGTAAGCGTGCATGATCTTCATGAAGCGAGAGGCGATCTCCTTGGTCTCACAACGCTTCACCATCTCGCCTTCGACACCGCACAGCTCTGGGAACTCAGACAAAATCGACTTACCGCCCAACAGCGTCATCAAATCCGAAACGTGGCCAATCGCAGGGTTAGCTGACAACCCGCTAAAGCCATCCGAACCACCGCACTCAAGGCCGATCGTCAGCTTAGAAAGTGGAGCTGGTTTTCGCACCGACACTTTGTCCACGTCCGCCATCCCCGTGAACGTCGCTCGAATCGCGCCCTCGAGCATCTCCTGCTCGGACTTGAACTGTTGTTGTTCAAACTTGAGCATCGGCCGGCTGTACTCCGGACACCGTTGCTTGACTTGTTCTTCCAAAATCGACATCTGTGCGTGCTGGCAACCCAGCGACAACACAGTCACGCCGGCGACGTTGGGATGAGTCACATAACCCGCCAACAAAGCGCACAGCGCGTCAGAATCACCTCGGTCCGAACCGCAACCGCCGGCATGTCGCAAGAACTTGATGCCGTCAATATTCTGGAACACACGCTCGCCAGATGGCATTTCCGTTTCTGGAAAAGTCACTTCCGTCACGTCGCCACCGGCTTGATGAGCATCGATCAAACTCTTCGTAAACGTCGTGTAAGGTGACGCCTTGCCGTAGCCCAACGAGTTGACAAAGCTCTCTTCCAAAATCTTCAGGTTACGGTTTTCGCAGAACACCATCGGCACGACCAACCAATAGTTAGCCGTACCAACTTGACCGTCTTCGCGGTGGAACCCGTCAAAGGTCTTGCCTTCAAACGGAGAAACATCCGGTTGCGTTGTCCACGCAAAACTCGGCTCCGCCAAATCATCAACGTCAACCTCTTCCGCGGCGTGCTTCACATTGTGCGTATGAATCAATTCACCACAGGCAACAGGCTGAGTCGCCACGCCGACCAATACGCCGAACTGGTAAACCGGATCTCCAGCATTGAGTGCGGCGGTTGGGAATTTGTGCTTTGAATCAACGTCAGTTACCAACGTGTACGACTGATCATCGTGCTGGACGACTTCACCGGCTTTAAGATCCATCAATGCAACCAAGACGTTGTCTCGAGGGTCCAACTGGAGGACGGGTTTGCGATTAGACATATTTTGGCTTCCGACTTTCTCTGATTCTATCAATTAACAAAGGGACGAACGTTGGTTCAAACACAACGTCCCCCGTTGATCGTTTTCAAACTACGCTTCTTGAACAGCAACTTGGTTTTGAATGCCCAAGCCTTCGATCCCAAGTTCGATCTTGTCGCCGGCTTTCAGGTACTTCTGAGGATCAAAACCAAAACCAACGCCCGCTGGAGTACCGGTTGAGATCACATCGCCTGGAAGCAAAGTCATGAAGTTCGACAAGTAAGAAACAACATGCTGCACGTTGAAGATAAAGTCAGACGTGTTGCTGTCTTGGATTTTTTCGCCGTTCAGCTTCAACCATAGATCAAGGCTGTTTGGATCGGCGACTTCATCCGTCGTCGCCATGTAAGGACCAAACGGAGCGTAAGTATCTGCTGATTTACCTTTGACCCACTGACCGCATTTTTCGATCTGCCACTCGCGCTCTGAGTAATCATTGTGAACACCGTAACCGGCGACGTAATCCAGTGCATCGGCTTCTGAAACGTACTTGGCCTTCTTGCCGATCACGACAGCCAATTCAACTTCCCAATCGGTCTTCACTGAGTTACGAGGGATCAAGACTTCGCCGTTTGGATCGTTCCAAGCCGAAGTTGCTTTGAAGAAAACAACTGGCTCAGTCGGTGCTTCCATGCCTGATTCTTTAGCGTGTAGAGCGTAGTTCAGACCGATGCAGATAATCTTTGACGGACGAGCAACCGCAGGCGCCAACTTCACGTCGGCCGCGGCTACACTCGGTAAATCACTTCCGCTGGCTTCCAAAAAACTGGCCAACCGAGTTAAACCATCGTTGCCGAAAAATTGCTCGTTCCAGTCTTCACCAAAAGAAGAACAATCGGCTAGCGTGTTTTCGTCAGTGAAAATGGCTGGAACAACATTTGAGTTTGAGTCGTAGTAACGGGCAAGCTTCATTGGAATAGGTGTGGTTTTAAAGGTTGTAAAGTAAAGGTTTTAAGTCGTTTATTGCCAATCAAATCGCTACCATCGGGAGAAAATTTGATTCACGTCTTGCAGAACAAGCGAAGGAGCTATTGCCTTCGCCTGTGCTGAGAATTTCATGTTTTTAATCGACAAGCGAAATCCCTCAACGAACGAGCCGTCGAATCACCGCTGCAGAAGACTAACGCAACAACGTTACGCCGCCATCGATGTCGTAAGCGGATCCGGTAATGAACCCTGCTTTGTCAGAAGCCAAAAAGCCCACCAATTCGGCGATCTCTTCCGGCTTGCCCATGCGACCGATCGGCTGGTACTCGCTAAGTGATTTGAACATCTCGGGACGCTGGTCAGCTTCGTAGTTCTTTTCTAAGTAGCTATCGACAAACGGCGTGTGCACACGAGCCGGACAAACGCAGTTGCAGCGAATGCCTTTGTCGATGTAATCGCGTGCGATCGACAAAGACATCGTGTAAACAGCGCCTTTGGACATCGAGTACGCGAAGCGATCCATGATTCCGATCTTGGAAGCGATCGAAGCCAAGTTGACGATCGAGCCGCCACCGTTGGCCAACATCTTTGGAATGGCGTAATGCAAACACAGGTAAACGCCTTTAACGTTCACGTTGTAGACGCGATCCAATTCTTCAGGGTCGCAATCTTGTACGTTTCCGATCGACGCGATCCCAGCGTTGTTGACCAAGACATGAACTTCATCGATCTTTTCGAAGGCTGCCTTGACCGAATCGGTGGAAGAAACATCACAAGCGATGACTTCGGCGGTGCCTCCGTCAGACTTGATCTGGGCGGCAGTTGCCTCCCCAGCTTCCTCGGAGCGATCTAGGATGATGATGCGATGGCCGGTTGCTGATAGGTTGTACGCGATGGCTTGGCCGATACCGGAGCCCGCACCTGTAATTACTGCTGTTTTCATAGCACCTTTTGTAGCCGAAAAAACAGTTTTTGGCAAAACGTGTTCTCGATTTGTTTCCAAGAAACCCCGACTCTCAGCCCCGTAATACGCATAAATTAGTCACATCGCACCCAACGGTCAGTTTCCCAATACTCGGCGGTTATTTGCTCCGCACCGAGCGTAATTTGTACCGCTCCGGCTTGATCGGTCCTGATCACGCGTCGCTTTGCTGCAGCGCCAAGAAATCGGCCCTCCATCTCCGCCGAAACCCGCTTGCTGCCACCACTAATAGCCACCCACTCAGGAGTCGACCAAGCCATGAACCGCTCGGGATCGGAATTTGGCGAGCCATGATGAGCCGCCATCACCACATCGCAGTCGATTACCGGCTGCGAAAGTAAAAACTCCAAGCCGCCTTTCTCCAGATCCCCCGGCAACAAAATCTTCTTGCCGTCACGATCGATCAGCAAAACAATACTCTCCGCATTATCGCTGCCGCCAAAACCTGCCGGCGTCGGCGAAAGCACCGAAACCGTCACATCCTGCCCAGCCTCCCATTGATCCCCTCGACCGATAATGTCGACCGGAACGCCCATCACTTGGATCTTTCTAATCAAACCCTGGACCTGCGACGAGCGACTACTTCGCATCGCTTCCGAAATCATCAGCCGTCCGATCGAAAACCGTTCCGCCAGCCGCCCCAGCGAATTGAAGTGATCGGCATCTCCGTGCGAAATCACAACCGCATCCAAATGATCAATCTGCTCATGCCACAACACGCCGGCGATATTGTTAGCCCCAAAATCCGCCGCCCCCAGCGAACCGGCGTCGTACAACCAATTTTGCCCATCGGGAAATTGTAACAACACACCCGTCCCGTGCCCTACGTCCACGAACGTACAAATCACCGCATCGTCGGTTTGCCAGCGAGCCACCTTGGCCGGCAGCCACCACCCCAGAAACATCCAAGCCAGCCCAAACACCACCACCGCCAGGCCTCTCCGGCGGACCGCTTTCGCCTTCAAACAAAACAGCAGCCCCGCATAAAAAAACGTCAGCGAGAAATTCCCCGGGCCCGCCGTCCAAGCGTAACTCCAGCCTTGCGACTGAAACGATCCCACCATCGATTCGACCAGCCACAAGTTCCGCTCACAGCAATACCCCATCACCCTCGCTACCGGACTCAAAAACCATCCGAAAACCAGCGTCCCCATTCCAAAATACAACGCCAACGAAACCGGCAACAGCAACAACGGGTTCACTGCCAACGACGAATACGAAATCAAATGAAACCGGCTTGCAACCAACGGCAACGCCACCAGCCAGATCACCGCACTCACCAACACCGCCGTTTTCACCGATCGGCCAAAACCAACGACCGTCCGCACCGACCACGGCCGAGTATTCGCGATCAAGCGTTTGAGCGAATCGGTCTCCGGTTCACCAAAAATCCATCGATGCCCCAACATCAACGTGGTCACCGCCAAAAAAGAAAGCTGCGGCCCAATCGAAAACAAATCCGTCGGATTGATCGCCAACACAATCACCCCCGCCGCACACAACAAATTAATCGCGTTTCCCCGTTCGCCAATCATTTTCCCCAAACAAAACAACACGATCAAAATCGACGCCCGCGTCACCGGCGGTCGAAACTCAACCAACCAAGCATAAAAAATCACGAACGCGATCGTCGCCCACAAACAATGCCGCCTCGCGAAAATCGGACTGCGCAACAGCATCAAAAACGCACCAGCCAAAATCCCGATGTGCAGCCCAGAGATCGCCAACAAATGCGCCGTCCCAGTTTCAACAAACTTATCCCGGCGAGCCTTCTTCATTTGCCGACGGTTCCCCAACAAAATCGCCGACGCAAACGGAGCCTCCTCCGCACCCACGAACTCCCACAACATCTCGTTCAACCGCCGCCTTAAACTCGACAGCCACCGCGTGCTGGTCAAGTCCGACTTCTCAACCACCTCGACCGACTCCAAATGATACGCATGCACGAACGCCAACAACCTTTGCCGCCGATAGTGCAACGAAAAATCATACTGCCCCGGATTGGTTGGCGGGGCAGGGCGGACCAGTCGACCATAAACTCGGACCAGATCACCCGATCGTAAATGGCCCGCGTCCGCATGCACGACCAGCTGAGCATTCCCCGCGGCCGGACGCCAAGTTTCTCCATCGCGAATCCGAAACGCCCGAGTACTAAAGTACGTCTTCAGTTCGCCGTCGGCAGTCTGCACATAGCGTCCTTCTTCGGGCGCGAACTGAGGCTCCGAACCAAGCCGCAGTTCAACACAGCACGGCGACGAATCCAACGCCGCCGCCAAACCAAGATCGTCAACCGAAAATCGATGCCAATGATTGTGGTGCCAAGCCGCCCCGATCGCCGCCAAGCCGACCAACAAGCACAACGATCGCAGCGCCGTGGCGGATTGCAATCGATCGACAACTAAAAAACGCCAACCCCACCAAGCCAGCAAACTCACCGATGCGGTCGCAATCGAAATAACTTCTGGTAGCGCAAACAGATAGTCCAGCAACACACCAACGATCACCGCCAACAATGCCAGCAGCATCGGATACTGAGACAACTTTGGGTTCGCTTTCGAAACCAGCAGCGGCCGAACTTCCGCAGCGGTCGCCATCGTCTCGCCGCGATTGAACACCTCCCCCTGCAGGCCTTCATCAGCCAATGTGGATTCAACAGATTCAAGCGTCGAGTCGTCCATCCGGAGGAGTCAGCCGATCAGATAGAAAAGGGCGTCAAACATCGCAAGCTTCGCTTCCCCGAGTTTAGAGCCTGAGCAAACCCGACGCAAACTTTTTCCTTCCAATTCATTGCCCCATCCAGGGGCTTCCGGGGGTTTAGTGGCAGATGCGAATAATTCCGGGATTTCAACAGGCAGTGTTTTCCCAGCGCTGAAAACGCTCACCGATAGCAACGAAAGAGAATCGTTTAAGCCCAAGGGGCTGGCAGTTTTTTTAGCCCAGCCTAAGAATCGAAGATTTGAAAGGCTGGGTTGGGATGCATTCCCACGCACAAAGGATCAACGGTCCGGCAGTTAAATGGTACTACGGCAGGTTCTCTAACCGCCGGGCCGTTGGCCCCTTGAATGTATCTGGCGATGCTGCCCCAGCCCTGCGGAACCTTCAGTTCCTTCGGCTGGGCTAGAGAAATGGCCAGGCCCTTGGCCTTTTACAGCCACAACCCAAGAGAACACAGAGTTTTAAGCGGCTCCATGGTTCAACGCTAACTCATTGCAAGTTTAGAACGCCAACAGCAAACGGCTTGGTGATTCCAAGTAGCCGATGACTTCTTTCAGGAAGCGTGCTGCTGCTCCGCCGTCGATCAAGCGGTGATCGTACGACAGGCTCAACGGCATCATCAAACGAACGGCGATCTCATCGTTCTCGACAACAACCGGCAACTTGCGTGATCGGCCGACCAACAAAATCGCAGTCTCTGGCGTGTTAATGATCGGCGTCGAATAAGTACCACCGATCGCACCCAAATTACTAATCGTGAACGTACCGCCTCGAAGGTCGCTAACTGCAAAATTATTGCTGCGAGCGTTATCAGCCAGAGTACCAAGTTGCCTTGCGATGTCCGGAATGCCAGTCTTGTCAACGTCGCGTAAGTTCGGCACGACCAAACCAGTCTCGGTATCAACCGCGATACCCACGTTGACGTAGTCTTTGTAAATGATCTGGCCGGCTTCCATATCCACCGAAGCGTTAATCACCGGATGATTCTTCAAGGCCATCGCAACGGCTTTGACGATGAACGGCATCGTGGTCAGCTTCACGCCGCCTTGAACGTATTCTTGCTTGCTCTTCTGACGAATATCTTCAAGCGCCGTCACGTCGGCATCGTCAAAGTTGGTCACGCGAGGACAAGTCGTCCACGACTCATGCATTTTCTTGGCGATGGTCTTGCGAATCTTTGGCATCTTCTCGACACGAACCGGGCCGAAACCATCGGTTTCAGTGCCAGCTGGAATCGCAGGAGCCGAACCTGTGCCGGCAGGACGAGCAGCACTTCCTTCACGAACGACCTTTAGCACGTCGTCGCGAACAATACGTCCGTTGGCCCCCGATCCTGATACGGCACCAAGATCAACACCGACTTCACGAGCAAAACGTCGGATCGCTGGACCGGCTGCGACTTGACCGCCATCGGGAACCGAAGAAACGACAGGCGCAGCTGGCTTGACCGGGGCTGCCGGAGCAGGTGCCGCTGCCACGGGGGCAGGAGCCGGAGCAACCGGTGCGGGAGCTGGTGGCGGGGTTGGTGCAGCCGCCGCAGGAGCAGGTGCGGCCGGGGCAACCGCCGGTGCGGCAGGCGCTGGGGCAGCCGGTGCGGCTCCAGAAGCTTCCACTTCCATCACCACATCGCCAGGTTTAAGCGTATCGCCTTCCGCACAGCAAATCTTCGTTACCGTTCCTGCAAACTCACTGGGCACCATCACGGTCGCCTTGTCAGTCTCTAGCTCAATCACGTCTTGCTCAAGCTCGATCGTGTCGCCTACAGCAACCAAAATTTCCAACACGTCGCCTGATTCGACGCCGTCGCCAAGATTATCTAGTTTGAATTCAACAGCCATGATTTATTTGAAATGCTCGTAGTCGAAATTTGGATAAATGGTCGCCGGAACTGACGAACCTGTTTGTTTTGTTATTCGTAAGACCCAGTCTCACAAACACAAAGCACCGCCGAGAAACTCCCAGCGGTTGCCTTGCCATGGTTACGCGTAAAGCGGGTTAACTTTCTCAGGATTCACACCCAAGTCCTTGATCGCTTGCTCAACTTCGCTGAGCTCAATCTTGCCTTGCTCGGCCAACTGATACAACGAAGCAATCGTGATGCACTCGGCGTCCACTTCAAAGTGACGTCGCAGGGCAGGGCGGGTTTCCGAACGGCCCATACCGTCAGTACCAAGCGCACGGAAGCCACCATCGATGAACGGAGCCACTTGCTCGGCCAACGCCTGAACGTAATCGCTCGCTGCGATGACCGGGCCTTCGGCACCTTCCATGACGGTTTCCAAGTAACCTTTTCGCTTCGGGCTGGTTGGGTGGAACATGTTCCAACGCTTGCAAGCCTGAGCGTCACGACGGAGTTCGTTGTAGCTGGTCACCGACCAAACGTCGCTAGAGACACCATACTTCTCGGCCAAGATCTGTTGAGCTTTCAACACGCCTTGCATGATCGCACCGCTACCGAATAGCTGCACGCGATGGCGATGTTTATCAGCTTCGACGCTACGGAACTTGTACATCCCTTTGATGATGCCTTCTTCGCAACCCTCTGGCATCTTCGGCATGATGTAGTCATCGTTGCCGACCATCAAGTAATAGATCGCCGTTTCACCTTCTTGGTACAGTTTTTTCAAACCGTCAAAGATGACGACTGCCGTTTCGTAATGAAAAGCAGGGTCATAAGCGCGAACCGATGGGAATGCGATTGCGTTGACCAAACTATGTCCGTCTTGATGCTGCAAGCCTTCACCGTTAAGCGAAGTTCGGCCAGCCGTTCCGCCTAACAAAAAGCCCTTGGCTCGCATGTCTTGAGCAGCCCAGATCAAGTCACCAACACGCTGAAAGCCAAACATCGAGTAGTAGATATAAAACGGAATCATGTTGATGCCGTGAGCACTATAAGCAGTACCGGCCGCGTTGAAGGACGACTGAGCTCCGGCTTCGGAGATGCCTTCTTCAAGCAACTGACCGTCTTGCGACTCACGGTAGTAAGCCATTTTGTTATCGCTATCGGCTGGCTCATAAAGCTGGCCCGCATGAGCGTAGATACCGACCTGCTTGAACATGCCTTCCATGCCAAAGGTGCGAGACTCATCCGGCACGATTGGAACAATGTTCTTGCCGATTCCCTTGTCTGCACACAATTTCGACAGCAAACGAACGGCACTCATGGTTGTTGAGATTTCTTTCTTCTCACTGTCGCGATCGATGTACTTTCGATAATCCTCGAACGTCGGAACTTCCGTCTTCGGATGCTCTGTCGGACGCGATGGAACAGGACCTCCAAGCGCTTCGCGGCGTTGCTTCATGTACTTAATTTCAGCCGAATCTTCCGAAGGCTTGTAGTACGGCACATTGCCGACTTCTTCGTCGGAAATCGGAATCCCAAAACGAGTCCGGAACTCTAACAAGTTCTTCTCTTCCATCGTCTTGGTGTTGTGAGCAACCATCTTGCCTTCACCGGCATCTCCCAATCCAAAACCTTTGACGGTCTTGGCAAGGATCACGGTCGGCTGGCCTTTGTGCAGTTCTGCTGCGCGATACGCTGCGTAAACTTTCTCCGGGTCGTGGCCGCCACGACGCATACGAGTTAGTTTCTCGTCGCTGTAATTCTTGACCAACTCCAACAACTCAGGATACTTGCCAAAGAAGTGGTCTCGAACATAACTGCCAGGCATGCCGACGTACTTTTGATACTGACCGTCGACAACTTCGTCCATTCGCTTGACCAACGAACCGAGCTTGTCTTCTTCTAACAGTGGATCCCAGTCGCTGCCCCAACAGACTTTAATCACGTTCCAACCAGCTCCGCGGAACAACGCCTCAAGCTCTTGGATGATCTTGCCGTTACCGCGAACCGGGCCGTCCAAACGCTGCAGATTGCAGTTGACCACGAACTTCAAGTTGTCCAGCTTTTCGCGACCGGCGAGCGTAATCGCTCCCAAGGATTCTGGCTCATCGCATTCGCCATCGCCCAAGTAAGCCCAGACTCGCTGATTCGAAGTGTCTTTGATACCACGGTCTTTCAGGTATTCATTAAAGCGAGCCTGATAGATCGCCATGATCGGGCCCAAGCCCATTGACACCGTTGGGTATTCCCAGAAGCCCGGCATCAACCAAGGGTGCGGGTAAGACGACAGGCCTTGTGTGTCCTGAAGTTCGCGGCGGAAGTTATTCAGATTGTCTTCCCCGAAGCGGCCTTCCATGAAAGCACGTGAGTACATTCCTGGCGAACCGTGCCCTTGGAAATAAATCTGATCGCCATCGTAGCCCGAAGGACCACGACCACGGAAGATATGGTTGTAAGCAACTTCGTAAAGCGTGGCCGAAGAAGCGAACGTACTAATGTGTCCACCAACCGCTCCCAAACCGGGGGCCTTCGTCGTGCGGTTGGCTTTAACGACCATCGCCATCGCGTTCCAACGAACGAAGCTTTTAATCCGACGCTCGATCTCACGGTTGCCGGGGTAGGGCGGTGTGTTCTCTTTTGAGATCGTGTTGATGTAAGCCGTGTTGGACTTGGCGGGCATGTCCACGCCTTCCATCAACGCCTTGGCTTCCAAAACCGACAGCAAGTACTTTGCCCGGTCCTTACCCTTGCTGGACAAAACGTACTCAAGCGACTCAAGCCACTCCCGTGTTTCCGCTGGGTCGGCATCGGTTGTGTTAACGTAAGAGTCTCCGGGATCATTAATCGAGTTTGGGTCTGACTTGATCACATCCGACATATATCGTGTCCTTTAAATATCTATACTCTCCGCCAAACACTTAAGTAAAGCGGTAGTGAGTTTGCGGCAAAATTCGCGGCGTGTCCAAGCCCAGGCTTTCGACTGGATCTCATCTTGGTTCGGCCAAACAAGCGATCACTCAACCACGACGTAAAGCAACGAAACGTCGGAAACTGTTTAGCAAACAGCCCCTAAATCTCATTGCTGAAAACGTGTCAAGATTTGCACTAGGTGCGAGTGATCACAACCGGCGACGAAAATTCATCCACCCTTAACTTCGGCGATGCGAGGCCAACGGACGTATTTCCCAACCGACGATTGCTTCAAGCCGCCTAATTCTCGTAAATGGAACCGATAAAGTAAAGAACTCAGTTCCTAAACGTTTGCTTATTTGGGCATAAGCAACCCAAAAGCCCGATAACGGGGCATGCCCGGTCGTTGCGGCGAAATTTGACGATTAAAAAGAGTTTGAGTCGGCTTGTCACCGCTCAAACCTAAAAGCTAATTCACCAGAATGACCAAATTTGGCTCGAAAGACATCCCTCGCCTAAGACGACGAAACGATCCTACCAGCTCTATTTTCTGTCACGCACTCGAAGCGACAGAAAACGTCTCAACCACCGACGAACACTGATAAACACGAATGCTCACTTGGAAATCCGTGTTTATCGGTGTTCATCCGTGATTGATTTTCTTATCTGACACGTCGAAAAAGCACCAAGGTAAACCCGTTTTACAAACGAAGGAGTACAAACCAGGGAGTCCCTATAAATGATCGCCCAACGCGTAATGGATTCAATCTGGCGGAGCCCCCAACCACCCCAGACCCCCAGGCTCCGACCGCTGCCTCAGACTCCGACCGCTGCGCCACCCAACCCTAGCCACCCAACCGAGAAGTCTTCCCAAACCGCTTCAGCGAGGCCTCTTCATTCTCGTCAATGTTGAAAACCTTTTCCAAACGCATCAACTTGAACACCTCGTCGATGTTCTCACCGATGTCACAAAGGCGTAGCTTGGCGTCCAGCGATTTGCATTTTTTCTCGAAAGCAACCAGCTTGCCGATCATCGCCGAGGACATAAACCCAACATTTTCAAAACTCAAAACGATGCGATCGCACTCGGTGTCATGCACCAACTCAGTAAGTTCTTGCCCCAAAGCCGCAATCCGGCGTTCGTCGATGATGCGAGCATCCTGGAGGTAAATCACCAGAACTCCAGCTTCTATGCGAGTATCGATTGTTGACACGACGATTACCTGACGTTTTAAAAACAGCTTACTAAGCCCCAGCTACAACGCCGGATCCTATTGGATACAATTGTTACACAACCCGCTATCGAGATCAAATCAAATTCTCAGTCGAAACCAAAAACTTACTTACCAAACGAGCTTCCGATGAGAGTCCTAATATTTGAATGGCTCACCGGCGGGGGCCTCTGGCAGGACAATGCTTCGCTAGATTCAGCCAGTAACATGCTGCAACAAGGCTCTGCCATGGTTTCAGCCGTCGGACTGGACTTGTCCAAATTCGCTACCGTCCACTGGATGGTCGACAGCCGACTGACCCAAGCCCTCAACGCCGCCCAGACGAACATCCCTCCAGCTAAAACCACACTAGCCAGACTTGCCCAAGTGGCCGATGTTCACCCGATCGACGGCCAGGTCGATTTAAAATCCAAACTTAATTCACTCGCTGGCGACGCAGACGCGATTTTGTTGATCGCCCCCGAAACCGACAACTGCCTTGCCAATGCCATCGGCTGGCTTGGCGACGAAAAACACAAACTCATCTCGTCGGCGCTAGACTTTGTCCTCGCAACCTCCAACAAAAACAAACTCGCCGACCGGCTGACCGAACATGGCTTCGACCAGATCCCACCAGGAATGCCACTGGACAGTTTCTTGAAACTCTCCCACACACAACAAACCGATTGGCTACCCATCGTCGTCAAACCCGCCGACGGAGCAGGCAGTGAAGGAATTGAGTTTTCCACTTCGACCACCGCGTTCGCAACCTGGCTTGCCAGCCTCCCGCTCGATCAACAATCCAACTTTCGCGTCGAGCAATTCATCTCTGGGGTTCCGGCGAGCATCGCAGCGGTCTGCCGACCGGACGCCGAACCGACTTTCTATCCAGCGATGGAACAAATCCTCCACCCGCAACCAGTTGGCGAATATTTACGATCAGAAGACAGCCTATCAGCCGACCAAAAACGCCGAGCCCGACAGGTTGCCGAACGAGCGTTGGCACACCTCCCCAAAACCCGAGGATTTTTGGGGTTCGACATTGTGCTCAGCGACAGCGACCCCAACCACGACGTGCTGATCGAAATCAACCCACGAATCACGATGTCTTACTTGTTACTGAGCCAAAAACTTGGCGACGGTCAAATCGCCCGCCAAATGCTAAACTGACCAAGATAGCCCGAAGGGGAGGGGGGGGGGCCAAGTCTGCACGATTTGGTTTAGCCCATTCCGGTTTGCAAATTCTCCTGCGTTGTACGACAATCATAATCCAGCCTGCCCGCCCAACAAACTCCAACACCTTAAACGTTGCTTGTCCAATAGAAAGAAGCCAGCCGATGGGTCTTCCCAAGAATGTTCTAGGATCTGAACTAGAAGTCTGCTGCTCGTCACCGATGACGGGCTTCTTTCGCGACGGCTACTGCCGCACCGGCATGGAAGACGTCGGCTTGCACTTAGTGTGTGCGATCATGACGGACGACTTTTTAAAGTTCAGCAAAGCCGTCGGCAATGACCTTTCCACTGCGATCCCCGAATACCAGTTTCCCGGCCTTGAGGCAGGAGACCAATGGTGCCTGTGCGTGACGCGGTGGAAAGAAGCACTCGAGGCCGGCTGCGCTCCGCAAGTCCGATTGCTCGCCACCCACATGTCGTCGATCGAATTCGTTTCGCTGGAAGACCTTAAAGCCCACGCCATCGATGCGATGGATTAGCCGTCGGCCAAAGAACGAGTAACGCCTAACGAGTAACGTTTAACCGGCAGGCGTAAGAGAATTCCGTTTCGCAAAAAAGGCAGCATGGATTTCCAACCACGACTCTGCTGCTTTGAAACGTTTTGGCGAAGCCGAAAAAAGTGGTTCTTCCGTAAATTTAGTGCGCGGGCATGAGCTGAGAGCATTTAGCTAGCCTGCCCCAATGTGTACGGAGGGTGCCATGTTTACGCGGCTCAAAACGGCCTGACTCTACAAGGCCCCGTAAACAACATGCTCACGGGACTGCCTCAGAACCACATCGTTCGCGTCAGCATGCCGGCACTTAGTAGATCCTCTTACCCTCAAAGCCGTGAAGCATGGCACCCACTCGACTCACAAAGCACTCGAAATACTTGGGCCAGCCACGGAAGACATTTTAAATCAAAACGCGTCCAGCCTACCCAGCAAAAAACCAAACTCTAGTGCTTCGTGATTGAAACCGCGCCGCCGAAGCAAACGTCCACGTCAGACCCCGGATCCGTTGGGCGGTCGCGGTATTGGCCGCAGTAAATGATCTGGCCGTTGTCCAACTGATCGTATTTGGCCGGCAACGGGTTGCGATCAGGGACCGTTTTTACAAACTCAACATCGTCCACCGATTGTCCTTGCGTATCCGGCAAGTTCACGTTGTACCAGTTCCGAGAATCAATCCCTGACTCCAATAGCGATGGCAACAAACGCTTAACCAACTGCCCCGACAACTCCCACTCGAAATCTTCTCGCATCCCGTTCAAGTACTGCGAAAACGCGACACCTCGACAACCGAAAAAACCAGCTTCACGAACCGCTGCCACCGTCCCTGAAATGGCAATGTCCGCACCAAGGTTACCGCCGTTGTTGATTCCCGACAGAACCCAATCAAAGTTCACGCCCAGTTGCGAGATCGCCACGCGAGCACAATCAGCGGGCGTGCCGGTCAGCGAATACGATTGCGGGGCTTGCTCGGCCAGCGTCATCGGGACTTCGAAAGTTAATTGATGGCTGATGCCGGAGACCGGTTTGTCCGGTGCCACGACCCATGTGTTTCCAAACTCACGAGCAACCGATTCAAGCATGCGGATGCCGGGCGAGCCCCAACCATCGTCATTGGTGATCAAAATATTCATGCGGATATGATACCGTCTTTCTAAAGTTTTAATACGCGGGCGATTTTTGGTTGCCGCGTAGAATGCCGCCTTTGCCTCCGTGACTGACATTTAATCCAAATGTCAATTTTGAGAATTCGTTTTACCGTGATTCACCGAAATTGAAATCCATTGCAAGGCTTTAAGAGGCGGTTTCAAGAGTGACTTGCTTGCCCCAATTTTGAGAACGGGTATTCAATGTCAGCCTCTCCGTGAAAGAGCGCTCTTTTACGCAGCAAAAGGCGACATTACACTGGGAACCATCGCAAAACACTCACTCCAACGGTAAACCACTCATGATGTCGCTCGATTGGACGTCAAGCATTGCCCACCAAACGCTGTTGCTGGCCGACCCGCCGGTATCGCCGGCAATCCTCTGGACACTACTAGGCTTGTGGGTCTTGGCACTGATTCTTTTTCGAATTCAATCGGCTACGTTTTTCACACTTGGTCTGATTTTGACTTTGTTTGTCGTGCACCATGACTTCTGGAACTGGGGAGTGACCGAGCGATCCGTCGGCGAGCTACCGCAGGGGTTTGTGTTTCACGTTGGCCTGTCGATCGTCGCTGCGTTTTTTTGGTGGATCGTCACGTTGATCGCTTGGCCGAAGGACGAATGGTCAGAAGCCAATGAAACCAACCAAGCCAAAACAAAAACGGACCAAGCTGCCGAAAAAACCGGAGCCCAAGTCTAATGAACGACGGACAAATCAAACTCGCCATCTTGGCTGGGTATCTATTACTACTGGTCCTCTTGGGAATCGGAGCCAACAAACTACTCCGCGGCACCAAGAAAGATTACTTGCTGGCCAGCCATACGATCGGGCCGGTACTGCTACTGCTGTCGATGTTCGGCACCACGATGACGGCCTTTGCGATCGTGGGTTCCTCCAGCAAAGCGTTTGAGCTGGGGTCGGGCGTGTACGGCATGCTGGCCTCCGGCAGCGGCATCGTGCACTCGCTGTGCTTTTACTTGGTCGGTCTACGACTGTACCGCTACGGTCGGAAATACGGTTACTCGACGCAGATTGAGTTTTTCCGTGACCGCTTCGAAAGCGGATTCGTCGGGCTGCTGATGTTCCCGATTCTGATTGGTTTGATCATTCCCTACCTAATGATCGGTGTGATCGGTGGCGGGTTGGTGATCTCAAGTGCGACCGTGGGTGCCTTCCCTGGCTGGGGCGATACCGGCGCGGTGCCAACTTGGCTGGGAGCATTGACGATTTGCTTGGTGGTGCTGAGCTACGTGTTTCTCGGCGGCATGCGCGGGACGACTTGGGCCAATGCGTTTCAAACGATCGTGTTCATGGCACTGGGCGGGATTGCGTTTTACATGCTGTCGGAAAAACTCGGCGGCCAAGCAACGTTCTGGGAGAACTTCTCGCAGCTAAATTCACAGATCCCAGACGCTGCAGCCAGCCGAGCCAAAGTCTCTCAATCGACCTTCTTTTGCTTTATGTTCATCCCGTTGTCGGTCGCGATGTTCCCGCACTTGTTTCAACACTGGCTGACGGCGAAAAGCTCGAACACGTTCAAACTACCTGTCGTGCTGCACCCAATTTTCATCATGATCGTTTGGGTGCCATGCGTCTTGATCGGCTGCTGGGCGATGAACGAGTTCTCGATCGGCGAAGCGGTCGCGGGGAAAGTTGCTCTCAAATCTTCCAACCAAGTAATGCCAGCGATGGTCAATCAATTCATCGGTCCGGTTACCGGTGGGTTTCTGTCGGCGGGGATCTTGGCCGCGATCATGTCGTCGCTGGACAGCCAGTTCTTGTGCATTGGTTCGATGTTCACTAACGACTTAGTCGGCAGCCTGCGAAAAGAAAAGCTGAGCGACCGCAGTGAGATCTTGTTGGCTCGCGGGTTCATTGTCGCGATCGTGGCGGTGACTTACGGCTTGTGCCTGGCGACCGGGTTTGGGGCGAGCGTCTTTGGGCTGGCGATCTGGTGCTTCAGTGGTTTTGCGGGGATGTTCCCGATCGTGGTCGCAGCGATTTACTGGCGACGCTTTACGGCCGCCGGAGTGGTGGCAGGCTTGCTGGCCAACGCCGGCAGCTGGGTGTTCTTTTTCAAAGAAGCCCAGTGGGGAGCGGACAAACATTTTGCGATTGAACTGTTCGAAATAAAACTGATGCCCGTGGTGGTAATTTTCGCTTGCACCACCGTAGCGATGACCGTGACTACCTTATTAACCTGCCCGCCCAGCAAACCAACATTGGACAAATTTTTCGACTGAATCGATTTAGTTTAACGGATAGCCGGCAGGCGTCGGCGTGAAACACTCTCAAAAACACACGGCTTAACGGTTAGCTGCCGTCGGCTTGTAGCTGGCTCGCATTGCAGCATAGAGTTTAACGGATAGCCGGCAGGCGTCGGCGAGCCTGACCTACAAAGCACGGTCGCCTTCCGGCTGGCCGTTAAACTGGTGACCGCTCACTGATGGATGGTCGCGGCTAAACGAGCCTGGGGGACACTTCCTTTAAAACTTACCGCTTTGGGCTCATGGAACCTTATTCTTGTCTGTTTTGTCTAGAAACCTGATAGCGTTTGAGTCGCCAGCCTTCGCTGCTTTTTTAATAATTGAATAACCGTAATCTGTATCCTTCGCTGTCCCAACGCCTCGCAAGTACATCCAACCAACCAAGAAAAAAGCTTCTTGCTCTCCAGCATTCCAAGCTTCAAGAGCTAGAGCAAAAGCACTGCCATGTAATTTAGGGGAAGCTTTCTTTATAAGCTGATCAGCTTGGAGATACTTAGCCCTTGGATTATCGAACTTTACCGCTTGCCGGATAAGCCTCTCTGCCATCCTCTGGTTAACGTTTGTTCCGTACCCATTTAAGTACGCTTCACCACACCAGACCATGGCTTCGACCGAACCGAGGTCAGCAGCTTCAAGAAAGCGTTCAAACGCTTTAACTCTACTTTCTTCGTTGCCAGGACAGGACCTACAGAAGTCTTGCCCTTCTTGAATCAAGTGATTGATCAATACAGATTGGTCTTGCATGAATTCCGACCGTCTTTGTTAATTTGAACGAGGAGAAGCAGTTGGAGACACTCGCAAACTGGACGTCCCAGCTAACTTTTTGGGTGTCCCCAACTGCCTCCCAACTGCCGTCTCGTTTATTACTGTGCGAGCATCTTGTCGTACTCTGCATGAGTTCCAATCCAGATCCACAGAAAGCCATATTCGCGTTCTACTGCGAGCGCCCGATAGTCGCGTCCGACCCTAGCAGACTTTAACGTCGAGCCAACGCTTTTAAAGTGGAGCGATGGGTGGCTTGGATTGTCTTTGAGAATCGCAAAATTCTTGTCAGCTAGATCTCGTATTTTATGGGGTAGAGTTCGATAGCGTTTCCAAAATTCCGAAGTCGTATTATGAATCATAGCGGAGTAGTTCGGCCGGCGTCATCTTCGGCGATCGCATCGGCTACTAGGCTGTCCAATCGCCCGGCAGCCACGTCTGAGTCTATCTGCTTGTCCCATAAATCACTGTCTAATTCTTTAACCCAATCAATGAACTTGGCAAGCTGATCCGGTGGAAGTTGAGAAACCTTATTTTCAAGTTCTTGCAGTGTCATTGTAAAGCCTTTGGTCTAGCGAGCGTTTGAAATGCCATTGTATCCCAAACATCTAGTAGGGCAAACGGGAACATACCAAGCTTTGATATGCGAGAAATCGCTCACTATACCGACCAGTACGCATTGGTTTCTGGCTTTTGCAGAACACAACTGGGGAAGAATGCTTGGGGACAGCCGCTGGATTTCGATGCCGGCTATTCAGTTCGCCGCCTGTCCCCGATCGTTTTGCCGCCTTTGGTACTACCGAAGGCTCTCTACTTTTGCAGCGGAACAAACATTGAAACAGAATTGCTGAACGAATCGATGCACCGTTTCTTCTTAACGCGATTGCCATCAAGTGTTTATGACAACGTAATTTGCGGTCGGCACTCGTTGCCCTTCTTTTAAATCAGTCAATCGAATCGTCAATTCGACAGCCCCTTAAGCTGAAGGCTGAATGGTCGATATGTCTCTCAAGGCATGGGTATGCGCATTTCGACACCAATTCAATCGCCAACATCAAGCCGCTTAGATCGTGCGTTGAAACTGTCATCTTTGTACATGAATTCTCTCTGTAAGCATTGTTTTCCCTCTGATGGTGTGTAAAAATTCTCACATTCCGTTAGCTATTCCCCACAGCAAAGAGCAATTAACGATGAGAAAAAACAAAACGATGCGGCGAAAAAATCGCAGACGATCTGATTCTACTGGGACTTATGAATCGTTAGAGCCAAGGCAATTATTAGCTGCTGTGTTTTCGAATTTTTCCGTTGCCGACGGCTCAGGTGATAGTACTGCCTCGACTGTCTTGGAATCTTCGTCGTTAGTTCTCAATTACAACTTGAATGTGACAGGTGGAACTCTGGAAAATGTCGATGTCTATTCGCGCGAAGGAGACACGACGTTAAAGATTGGTGAGTACTCCGCCAGCAGCCTTGCCAATGGCTATATCAGTTTGGAAGGACTTTCGACGGTAACTGGCTCCCAAGAAATCTTTGCTGTTGCTTCAACATCAGATGGCGCTAGGACCGCTTCTAGCTTAGTGTCTATCGATGTGCTGCCAACGACCATCGTTGAGGGCAACTTCCGGGGCGAGACGTTCGATTACTCAGGAGCCAGTGGTTCAGCGTACGTCTTCGAGGGGAATGGTGGAACTGATTCGCTTTCGCTTAACTTTAACCAGTCGTTGATTAGCGATTTTAACGGCGAGTCCATTGGCGCGTATGATCGCGACGGGTTCACTACATCCCAAGCGCTCTACCAAGGCTCAGTTTATGATTACGTTTCATTGAATGATGGCCGCGAACTTTATGTACAGGGAATCGAGAGGCTTGAATTTTCCGACGGTTCGGTTGTTGAATTGACAACTCGTCCTAACGATCCAGAGTATGTGGATCAATGGGACTTTGCCCTCGCTGATATCAGTGATGCTTGGCGATTTACACGCGGTTCTGAAGACGTTTTGGTTGTCTCACTGGATAATGGAGTTCCCTCCATTAACGGTGTTCCTCTCACAACTGACCTAGATCTCAGCAACACTGACTTCTTGCTGAACTCAAGTTCATTACTCCCGGAAGGAGACCATGGACATCGGTCAACGAGTATTTTTGCCGCTGAGGCCAACAACAACCTTGGCGTAGCGGGTATCAACTGGGACAGCGACAAGTTAGTGATTGATGTGTACGGGGCTAACTCCGACCTCGCACCATTTGGGATTTTTCTGCTTAACGAAGCAATCGAGGCAGCATTTGATCGACTCGATTCGACATCGGCAAGCCGAGTCGTGTTTCAAGGTGGAATTCAGGGTGAGTTTTGGCTTAATCGTATAGATCTAGATTTGGTATCCGACAACCTTGATCGAGCGATATTTGCAATCGCCGCCGGAAATGGAGGTCAAGACATAGACCTTACAAGCAACAGTACCTTCAGTGGTGGTGTCGCGAGGCTGTCAAACGAATATGAAAATATATTTGCGGTCGGTGCTGTTTTTCCTAGTATCGATACGGTTGATGGCATAAGAAATCCGAGCAGTCTTTCTCTGGCCAGTTTTTCGAATTTCGGAGATGAGCTTACATTTGTAGCGGGAACAGGAACTCGTTCGATTGGCCCTACTGGAACGGTTGCCAATTTCGCTGGAACATCCAACGCAAACCCTATTATCGCAGGACATTCGTCTTTAGTTTGGAGTGCCAATCCGGACCTAACCGCTGGTGAAGTACGTGACATCCTGGCTAGCACTGCTGCAGATCTTGGGGCGGAAGGGAAGGATTCAACGTTCGGATATGGAACTCCGGATGTTGGATCTGCAGTACGCCGTGCAATCGCTCTACGGGACAATGCGACGTTGGCCAATCTCGGTGAGAATGCTTTTGGTGAAGTTGTTGAAGGGCTTGACGGTGACACTAGTCAACAGACGTTGGGCAATGTCCCAACAGTTGGCGCTAACTTGGATGGTTTTAATTCGAATCTGGTAGTCAACGAAACCGACACTTACACTAACAACTCCGGAGCCGTCCAAACGATTTCGC
>JALZWN010000304.1 GCA_023300235.1 Mariniblastus sp. | reverse complement strand
ACATGTAGCCGGACTCGCCAGAGTTCGGTTTCCTCTGAATCAAACTGAATTCTGGCGAATCCAGCTACCCTAAAGTTCAACATTGACAGACCACTAGGCATGTAGGTCACTTAGGTTTCGACTTCTTCAATATCGAATCCTCTGGCATGCCTTTCAAGAACTCCGCATGCGAGTCCGATCGCAGTTCTTTGTTCTCCAGGGCAAAACCCAGCCTTGCAAATCTTCGATTTTTAGGCTGGGCTAGAGAAACTGCCAGCCCCTTGGGCTTAAATGATTCTCTTTCGTTGTGATCTGCAAGCGTTCTCAACGCTGAAAACCACTACCCATTGAAATCCCGAAATCATTTGCCTCTGCCACTAAATTCCCCGAAGAGCCATCCGCCTTAATTGTGTTCGGCTAAATGCTTGTCTCGCAATCTGCATGGGCGACGCCTTTTCTGCTTTGTCGCGAAGTGTTGAGGCAGGCCTCCAGTGCTAGATTAGTTTCGGTGGTGCCACCGCGATCAATACCACTTCGTCGCCTTCGGCGAAATGATAATCTGTTGGGTTGATGTTCGGTGCTTCCCCCGGCGTGTGAACCGCGACCAGAATCGCAGCGTGCTCGGTTCGCAGTTCTGACAGCTTGGCATCGAACGTTTCTCCGACCCAGTTCGCAGGAATCGGTACGCGGTGGAACTCGTTGCCTTGTTCGTAAGTCAACAGTTCTGTGACCACGTTCGAGAGTCCTCGTTTCATGGCCGTTTGGGCGAGTACGTGAGCCCCGTACTCGCTGGTGACTACGAAGTCGTTCACGTTCCCGATTTTTAAGTGCGACGCGTAGTTTCGGTTGACCAGTTCCGCGCAAGTGAACACGTCCGGGTTCATTTTTTCGACCGTCAGGGCCGCCAAAATGGTTCTTGCGTCGGCGTCTTGTTCGCTTCGGCCGCCGCTGGTGTCGGTCAACACCAAGCACGTCGTCGCTCGATCGATCCCCGCGCGGCGTAGGGCCGATACGCGAGTGAAGTCGTCGTGGACGAACATCACGCTGCCTAGGGCTTGGATGTCGCCTTCGACAAACTCGGGGTCTAATTCCGAAATCACGACAATCGGCACGCGTTTGGTGCTTCGACTGGCTCGATATTCTTTGATGATGATCTTTGTTTTTTGGGTCCAACCACAGATCACGATATGATTCGACAACGCATCCCACTCAACCACGCGTCCCTCCGTTCGCATACGATCAACCATGAAGGCCGACACGGTACCGGCAAAAATGGCGAAAATGGCCATCCCGGATAACATCAAAAATACAGTTACAATTCGACTACTAAGCGTCTTTGGCGGCGCGGGCACGGGCTCGGCCGCCAGCAGCGTGTAGATGCTGTACCAAAACGAAGACTCCAGATCAAAATCATTCGCTTGAGCCGATGGCGGATTCAGCAAATTTGAATCGCCCGCCGCCGTCGGATCGCCGCTAGATGTTTCGCTGGCCATGCCAAGTTCGACATCCGTTGGGTTTTGCTGGTTGCTTGCCAAGTTGTTTTGGTCCAGCCCGTTTGTCTTAGCTTGGCTTTCAAAGTGCGTGATCGCGATCGTCCCGAAGACTACTGCGATCAACAGCATTCCGCAGACGATCATAAAGTCGACCGCGTTGTTGCGAAAGATCCTCGGATAATGACTTGATAGCCTCGCAAACACTCCCAGCAACCGAAACAGCCTCACCACACGCAACAACCGCAGCGCCCGTGCTGATCGGAAGATGCGAAACAGCGGAATTACGGCCAAAATATCCAGCCAGAACTCTGCAAAGAAAGCCCACTTGGAGCTCGCCGCCACAAAACGCAGGCTTAGCTCGGCGATAAAGAAATAGGTGATGCAGTCATTGATCAAGGTCAGCACATGCAAGTGCCGGCCGGTCAGTGCTCCGAAAATCGTCGGCACCTCTGTTTTGCCGAAAACCAGTTCGGACTCTAGCCAAAAGCCGAGCAACGTCAGGCACACTGAAGCCAGTACCAAAGCACCGATCAGTAGCTCAAACCACGGCTGGCTAAACAGCCGGTTCAGGGCGACTTGCCATGGCTTTAGCTGCGGCGGTCGTTTGAATTCGTTATGAGGGACGAGCATATTTTAGCTGGCTCCCTTGGTTGCGTTTTGGTTCGTTGGTTTGGTTTCATCGGGCGCGAGTAAGTCGTGCAGGCGGTAGTGGTGTTTGCCCAGTTTGCCGCCGTAGTTTGCCGCCGTGATCGAAACGACATCGCTGCCCGCGGCCGCCTTGATCCCCGTCGCGATCGCGTTGCCAACGGCCGAGTGGTTCGTTCCGTCGATGACGATCTCGTAAACGCAATTTACTTGATCGTCTAAGAGAGAGAGTGAGCCAATGGGAGAGTTGGTTTCGGTTGGGGTTTGGTCTGGGGCTGCATCTGGGGTTTCAAAGTCGATGCCCTTGAGCGTTGGGCAGAAAGGATGGTTCGTGGACGCGGCTAGGCCTTTGTATCGCGAGCCGACTTTGCTGCCGCTGCGCACCACGCCACCGGGGAAGGGGCAAACGACATTCGGTAGTTTTGCGATTTCATCCACTGCGCGTTCAGCCGCGGACAAACCCGAGCGTTGGTCTTTTGCCAAAATTAAAAAGTTTCCACCCGCCACGCCTTGGGCCACGCCGACCTTGTCCTCGCAAATAAACTCGCCGTCCATTACCGGGATCCGCCAAAACCGACGGTCGCCGATGAGCTTGCTTTTTTGATAGCCATCGCCAAAGAAACGCAGCTTTTCGCCGACTTGAATTTCGTTGGGTTTGAAATCAACCAGGTTCTGATTGTCCGCCATGCCTGCGGGTAACCCATCAAACACTGCGGTGGTCGGGCAAGTCATCAAGCACTGGCCAGTGCGAGTGAAGGTGGCTTGTTGCAGCGCCTCGGTCGAAAGCGCGAACAGCAGAACGCTTGCTCCCGGGCGTCCGTCCAGTGTGTCCGCCGGATCGATCCAGCTTTCGAAACCGACTTCCGCATCGCAGGCAATCACCGAGCAGCCGTACCCGCAGGCTTCGTTCACGGCGGTTTGTAACCAACGTCGATTGATTGCGGTGATGATCAGCCGAGTAAATCGCATGCCGAAGGCTTCGGCGAACGAGTTTTCGATGGGCGTGGAGTGGATGATCAAGGCGTTTACCGGGCAAATGCGTAGGTTCTCGATGGACGATGTTTGGATTTAGTTTAAGATGCAGCCCCTCCAACCGCCACTACCGAGAGCCATGCTTAACTTTTCGAACTACCGACGATCGCTGCCAGTTGTCACGTTTCAGTGGCTTGTGCGGTGGATGTTTCGCTTGCAACTGACGATCGCGTATCGGATGCGTGTACATGGATTGGAAAATTTTCCTAAGTCCGGCAGCACGTTGATTTGTAGTAATCACCAGAGTTTTCTCGATCCCATGGTGCTCGGCGTGGCCTGCCCCGAGCCGCTAAATTATCTGGCTCGCAAAACGCTTTTCAAACCCGGGCCGGTGCAGATGTTCCTCAGCTTGAACGATGCGATTCCGATTGATCGCGATTCGATCGGGCTTTCGGGAATCAAAGAATCACTCAAGCGACTCAAACGCGGCGAAATGCTGGTGGTGTTTCCTGAGGGGACTCGGACGGACGACGGGGGCCTACGGCCTTTTCAGCCGGGGTTTGATTTGTTAGCTCGCCGCTCAAAGTCGCGACTGTTGCCGATTGCCTTGGACGGTTGCTACCAAGCCTTTCCTCGCGACGCCAAGCTGCCTAGGCTCGGCGAAATTCGAGTGGTGATTGGGGATCCGATTGAGTATGACGAGTACAAAGACTGGTCGGCCGAAGAAACGCTGGCGTACATTGAAGCCCGGGTCGCCGAGTGCTTGGCTGCTGCAAGAGAGAAGATCGCGGCCGAGTAGGAGTAGTATTAGGGTTTTGCCTATGGCGAGGCCCAGGATGTCGAACAGGGGATACGAAGCGATCCAGCATTGTGCCGCTCAGTTCTGAAATTCAGACATCGGCAAAAGAATTCGTAAAGTCGAAAAGGAAATCGACAGGGTCCAAAACGAGCTGGACGATTTCAACTTCCGGACAAAGATCACCATTCCCGCTACTTTGCTGGAAGACCCAGTGGATCCCCAGGTCCTAGTGGTCATTAGCAACGCCACGAAACACCTCGGCGTACCACTCGTTCTTAATCTTGATCCGTGAATGAGATTAAGAGTAAGACTCAAGGGAATACCACTCGGACCGCACTGCTTTTTGGTCCAGTTGGAAATCGATCGCGTCCTCAGTAACTGCACAAACCCAGGATAGCCAAAAGCAGATCCGTTCTTTTTTCAAAAAAAAGCTCGGATCCCCCTTGAGGGTTTGCCGAACATGCATATACTTCCGCCCACACAAGTGAGTGACTTAGTCATTCACCTTCTCGACTCAAGAACATTTT
>JALZWN010000303.1 GCA_023300235.1 Mariniblastus sp. | reverse complement strand
TTGTTGTTGTTGTTTCGATTGTTATTGACGGCAGGAACTTTCTTGACGGCGGCAGCTTTTACCTTTTTAAGGTAGTTCGCAGTTTGCGAAAGGTACTGCTTGGCATTTGAAATCTCTTCTTTAGTTTCTTTGATTTCTTTTTGGGTGCGATTCACATTTCGAATCTTGTTTTCCGTCTCTTGGAGCTCTTCCTTCATCTCTTTGAGCGATTTCCTTTTCTCTAGCTCGTTATCAATCGCCGATGTCGGCGGCGCCCCTTGGGCTTTGATTTTGGCTTCATTCAACTCTTCTCTAGCAGTGTTGTGAGCAGCTCGACGTTCTTTGATTTGAGTATTGGTTGACTCAAGTGAAGGGCGACTAGAGACTTGGCTTTTGTTGCTTTTAAGTTGCTTCTCTAGCTTGGAGATGTGGGCTGTCGCAGACTTGATGAAATTAGTCGCGGCTTGGCGATTCTTCTCGATCACCTTTTGTTCTTGCTTCGCAGCTTGCTTTTGTTGGTTTGCCCAGTAAGCCTGTTGTTTTTGTTTCTGCTGCTGCTGCTGCTGTTTCTGGTTGTTGTTACTGTTTCGTCTGTTTCTCTGTTGAGCACTGGCATCACCAATGACGCAGCCAGTAACGATCAGGGTTAACAAAACGACGCGAAAAATAAACGAAGTCATAATGGCTCACTTCTCAAGCAGGACAAAGAGTTGGTGGTTGATAGTATATATCGTATATATACTATGGCATGCAGATTTTCAGGTAGCGTAACATTGTTTCTGTAAATTCATTTGCATGAATTGGCTGGCATTTTGATTTGATGAGCTTGCGAATCAAATGAAAATGCCAGCCAACTCTTGGTGCCTACCTGAAGAGGTGGGCCAGATCGGTTTCCTATTGAAGTAACTACTCAATCAAAAGGAATCTCCCATGACCCACCAGAATCAATCTTACGAAGTTGCCGCCGTTGCCCAGTTACTGGCCAATGAAGGCTTTGAAGGAATGGCTAGTGTAATGCAGCTTCTTCTCAACGAAGCGACGAAGCTCGAGCGAGCTCAGTATCTCAACGCTGATCCTTATCAACGAAGCGATGATCGCCGCAGCTACGCCAACGGATTCAAAGATAAGACCGTCAGCAGTCGCCTTGGTAAGCTTGAGCTGCGTGTGCCTCAGGCCGCTGCGCCAGAATCAGACTCTTACAGAGCGTTGCGGTATCGCTTTTTGGGCTTCTTCGCCGTTGCAGCACGAGGTTCGAAGTCTTCCCAGATCTCCTCGATCTCTTCCTGCAGCTCGTCGGTCGTTAGCTCCAACGAAATCTTTTCTTCGATCCGAGACAGCTCGACCTTTTGATACGGCGTCACCAACGAGTAAGCCACGCCTTCTTTGCCCATCCGGCCGGTCCGGCCGACGCGGTGCACGTAGTCTTCACAGACTTCTGGGATGTCGTAGTTAATGATGTGCGAGATGTTCGAAACGTCGATCCCGCGACCCACCACGTCCGTGGCCACAAGTAGTTGCAACTCACCGGCGCGGAAACGCTTCATCACGCGGTCACGAGCTGACTGGTTCATGTCACCATGCAGCGAACCAATCCCGTTGCCGAAGTCGCCGGTTTTGTCGAGTTTACGATACAGCCGAGCGGTGCCCAGCTTAGTTCGGCAAAACACGATCGCTTGCTCTGGCTGTTCACGCGTGAGCAATTTGCTGAGCATGTGAAACTTCATCGACTCCGGCAAACGCAAAACGAACTGCTCGATCGTCTTACCAGCCAACGAGTCTTTGGAGAAGTTAATGACCTTCGGGTCGTACATGTAACGCTTGGCAAGTCGACGGATTGGATCCGGCAGCGTCGCGCTGAGCATCAAAGTCTGGCGTTCGTTCGGACAACGCTTCAAAATCTTTTCGATGTCTGGGCGGAAACCAATGTCCAACATGCGGTCCGCTTCGTCCAACACAACAAACCAAAGCTGGTCGATGTTCAACGTTCCTCGGTTCAAGTGATCGATCACGCGACCGGGCGTTCCAACAACCACATGAGCACCACGCTCGAGGGCGCGGATCTGGCCTTGGATTGGTTTACCACCGTACAAGCAAACGCAGCTGACTTCTTTGGGATCGGACATCCGCCGAAATTCGTTTTCGACTTGAACCGCAAGCTCGCGAGTCGGTGTCAGGATCAACGCCTGTGGCTTTGGCTTACGAACACCTAAGTCTAGTTGTTCCAAAATTGGAATCGCGAACGCGGCTGTTTTCCCCGTACCCGTTCGAGCCTGGCCGATCACGTCGTATTCTTCCATCGCCAACGGGATCACCCCCGCTTGAACCGGCGACGGTTTTTCGTAACCGATGTCGGCAAGGATCTTCAACATCTTTCGGGACAACCCCATGTGCTTGAAGGAAAGTCGTTGGCGTCGTTTTACAGCTGATTCGGTCACGGAAATTACAATCGTTCAGAGTGGCATCAAAATGGCAGCACGTTTTTTGAAAAACTCGGCTTCAACAACTGCACGTTATCGAGAGCTTGGAGTATTCTTTTGGCTGCAGGCGGCGAGCTTTACATATCGCTGCCGCGTGGCTTGGCAATTTTTATCGTCTTTTCAACCTAATAGGCTATCTGAGCCCCTAAAAATCGTCAATGTTAGTTCTCCAAACACGAGGCTGAATGGATCAGGTTTACAAATCCATGGGGCCCTGTAAGTGGTAGCCCGACGCATTAGTGCCCGTTGATTTAGCATGTTTTGGCGAAGCCTAAAAAATGTGGAGATGGGCTTCCAGCCTGTCTGCGTGCATGACAGGCTAGAAGCCCATCACCACATTTCCTCGCTAACCCGTCGGACTACCAGAACCCCCTGCTTCAAAAACTGATTTAACCAGCTCCCAACGCCTTCCCTATCGAGTGCAAAGAATCGCAAAACGGTCCCATGATTGAAGAGATATACGACGCCATCGACATGGCTCAGCACGATCGCCGACGGCTAAATCAAGTCGTTTCCTTGGCAAAGTCCGTGCCCAAGATGGAGGACGAGGAAGTTGACCAGCTATTGGACCGCTTGTCCGGATTCCACGAAGAACTCCAGCGAACCCAAGCCAACACGGCTGAGGGGGCCTATTCGATCGACCAATGCCTGCAACCGGTGGTCGACCAATTGGTCAATCGCGAGCAAACGCTCCGCGCCGAGGGCGATCAAACTTCTTGGTCACCGGCGCGGCTGGACTGCACTCACCGCCTGTACGTCAACTGCCCTCCCGAGAGCGAGCTACGTTGCCATCTGCTGCGATTGCTGGCGACCGTTGGAACCGACGAAAGCTTGCGGCAGTGGTCGGACATGGTTTGCGGCAACCCACCCTACCACCGACTGGGCATGGTGCTGGTGTTTGCTCCGCTCATGCAAACCGACTTTGAGCCTCCCCAATGGCTGCTGGATCAATTGCTCAACGACGCCACCACCCACTCTCAAACTGCCCCGGCAGTTTACGACTTGCTGAACTTTTATTTCCGCAATGGCAAAGTCGACACTCACCCCGCTGCCCCCCGTGCCGATGCTCTGACAGGACTGTTGGACCAGCTGATCAAGCAGTTAGGCAAAATCGAATCCGGCCAGCTACCCGCCAACGCAACGCCCGGTTCGATCAACCAATTGATCTCTGACTCGGTCGCGTTGATCGTCGCGATTTGTGATTCGTTGGCGTTACTTCAACACATGGCGTCGATCGCCGTGCTGGCCGATGCGTTGGGGTTGCGACACCGCCGAGTCCAAACCGAAGCCGCGGCAGCGCTGGCTCGCCTAGGAATTGAACAAGGCAAAACGGCCTTGGTGGCACTCGCCAAAGAACCCGTCGCAAGGCTCAGAGTTTTAGCGTACGCGGACGAACTTGGTTTCCGCAATGAGATTTCGTTGGAGCTACAAGGCGAGATCTCGCTCGCCGAAAGTCACCTCGCGATCTGGCTGGCCGAGCCTGATCAAATGGGCTTGGCCCCCAGTAACATCCAACTGGTCGAAACTCGCGAGATGTATTGGCCGGGCTACGAGCATCCGGTGCAGTGCTTTTTGTTCGAGTACTTCTACGGCATGGGCGACGCGGCTCACAGCAACATCGCGATCTGCGGGCCGATGACGCATGCTTTTGCAGCGGACCTGAAGCACTTGTCGCCGGACGAATTGTTCGCAGCCTTTGCGGGCTGGCAAACGGCTCACCAAGAGATTTTCAACATCGCCCCCGAACGCGCCGAGGCAACTTATTCAAACGATTGGCGACGGTTGGTGGGGGACTTGCACGCCGAAGCCTACGACGAAGCGGAGATTCAAACCGCGGCTAGTTTCTTTGGGCAATTATTGCTAATCGCCGACGCAACCAACGAAGGCAAACCGGGAACCGCGATCATCGATACGGGCTCGAAATCTTGGTACGCTGCCGGCAACCCCGAAGCGCCGATCAACTGGGAACTCGCCTACGCGATTTGGCGAGGCCAACAGATGCTCAGCTCGTTTAACGACCAAGTGTAAGTGACGACGGGGTGGGATTCCAGCTTTTCATGCCCGCAAGCTATCTCCCACGAGTCATCTGGCACGCTGAGGCATGGGCAATACCAGCGCGAATATGTGAATGCGTGCGCGAGTGAATTGCCAGCGCATCCTAATGTGAATTCACATAAGCCCGCAGCAGCAGGAAGCGCCTCACTGATTTACTCTCGCCCAGGAACACCCAGTAAACCACCGCGTCCTGAGTTGCCTTTATAACCGGTCTTCCCCGGTCGGCGATCGATCGCACCTCGCAAACCAAGCTGCCCAGGATCGCGTGCCAACGCATCGCCGAACAAACGAATGTCATCCATCAACGGTTGCAAACGGGCACTCACGTCTTCGACATTTTGCGTGGTTCGCAAGATCGATTCGTAGATCTCGTCATCCGAAAGCAACTTCGCGACCGTACTATCGGACTCATCAAAGTTCTCAAACTGCTTGGTGATTTTCTTAGCGTCGTTCAAGAACTTATCAACGCTTGCTAGACTGGATTTGACCTTATCCAAGATCGCCGGGCTACTTTCTTGAAGCGTTTCCGCAAAGCCACCGACGTTCTGGGCTGCCACGCCAATGTTGGCCGCCGTGTCATCAACTCTCTCCAGCGTACCGTCCACCTGTTTTAGCGTATGGTTCACGCTATCGGGAATCGTACCGTACTTTTGCACGGCCCGACGAGTATCCGCGATCGTGACGCGAACTTCTTGAAAGATTTTTGGCAGTTCAGCCAACGAGTTTTTAAATTCAGCCTTGAGTTTCGGATCACCGACGATGTTGTTCAGGTTTTCAAACATCGAGTTAAAACTATCCAAAGCGAGGTCGGCTTTGCGGCTAACGGTGTTCAGGTTTTTGACCAGTCTCTTAAAGTCGCCGTTTTCGTCTTTGAGCAAACCATCGAACGAACGTGTGAGTTGCGAGACGCCTATCGCTGCCGATTGAAAGCTCTTCGTTCCGTCTTGGATCACCAGCAACGTTTCATCCAGCCGAGGCTGCAAGTTGCCGAAATTCGCCATGACCTCCATCGGGTTCGGCTCGATCAAAGGCGATTTGATCATGGTTTTGTTCCCCACCAAAGCACCTCGCCTGTCTTTAGGCAATGGAGAAAACTCAACCACCGCGTCCCCTAAAAACGACTCCGTACCGATCGTGCAAACTTCATTGGCATAGATCCGCTCTGACTTGTTAATCCCCAGTGTTAGCAGCACGTGATCGTCCTTGCTGGCAACCTGTTTCACTCGACCAATCAAGATTCCGTTTTTGCGAATCGGCGTGCCAATTTTAACACCCGGAGCCCGATCCGCCTCTGTCATTACACTGATCTGCGAAGACCAACCCAGCCAGCCACCTTCGGTGTTGACCAGAATCAGAATGCCCAAAATCAGAAAACCCATCAGCACAAACATACCGACACGAAATTTTTTAATGTCGTCGTCCATTAGTACCCCGCTCCCGTCGCTTCACCACGAAGCTCCATCAAACGTTCGCCTGCTTCCCCATTAATGAACTGCTGCACACGTCGATCGCGACACTGTTCCAGTTCAGCAACGGTGCCGTCAAAAATGATTTGTGATTCGTTGGGGTCCAGTCGCGGTTCAGGCATCAACATCACGATCCGGTCGGCGACCTTTTTGGCGGTGTTCATATCGTGTGTCACCACGATACTGGTAACGGGATTGCGAATCCGTGTTCGCAAAATCAACTCGTTGATCACGTCGCTCATGATCGGATCCAAACCGGTGGTCGGTTCGTCGTACATAATGATTTCTGGATTCATGACCAACGCGCGGGCCAACCCAACGCGTTTTTGCATGCCGCCCGATAGCTCGGCTGGTTTTTTATAGACCACGCTATCTGGCAATCCGACTTCTGAAAGTCGCGACAAAACCATCTCGCGAATTTGATCGTTGCTGTACCGTCCGACTTGTCGCAGCGGAAAAGCTACGTTTTGGCCGATCGTCATGCTGTCAAACAGCGCCGCGTTTTGAAACACGAATCCGAATCGCGTCCTGATTTTGCTGATTTGTCGTTGGTTCAAACGGTTGATGTCGTTGCCGTCAAACAACACCTGCCCTTTGGTGGGACGAATCAAACCGATGATCGATTTCATCAATACCGTTTTGCCACAACCACTTTCGCCCAGCAGTACAAGCGTTTGGCCGGCGGGAATATTCAACGTGATGTCTCGCAGTACGCGTTGATTTCCAAACACCCGAGTCAGATTTTTGACTTGGACGAGGTAGTCTTCTTCTTGTTGGAAAAAGGTCTCGATCATTAGATGCCCCCGAAACCTTCTGGGTACATTGCGAAGTAGATTGAATCCATTCCGATACCCAAAAACAAGTCGAGCACCAAGATGGCGACGAACGAGAACACAAACGACGACGTCGACGCATGGCCGACACCTTCAGCGCCTGCTTTACAGTTGAACCCTTGATAACAACTTACCATGGCAATCGCCGACCCAAAAAATACGCTCTTCACCAGCCCCGAAAACAGATCGAAATTGGTCACGAACTGTGCACTATTATCCCAGTAGTGATGGACGTCGATGTCCAGCACCAAGTTGCAATAAAAGAACCCACCTGCCAGGCCCATGAAATCAGCCATCACGGTCAGGATCGGGATCAGGAAAAAGCATGCCAGAAACCGTGGCACGATCAAATAGCGAATTGGGTGAGCCCCCATCGCGGACAAAGCATCGATTTGGTTGGTGATTCTCATCGTGCCTAACTCGGCAGCCATCGCACTACCGACTCGGCCAGCCAGCATCGTGGCGGCCAACACCGGGCCGAGTTCGCGGACCAGTGTCATGTTGATAACGCCGCCCAGTCGAGTTTCAAGACCGAATTGGCTGAACTGAAAGTAGCTTTGGACGGCCAAAACCATCCCGATGAAGGTTCCCGTAAGTGCAACCACGGGCAAACTCGATACACCCACCCGGTAGAAATTCGGCCACACCGTTTCGGATCGTGGCAGCCGCGTGAACATCCAAACGACGGTTTCCCAGACAAACAAACTAAACGACCCCAGCGCAATCAAGCTGTCGATCACCACCCCGCCACGGTCGGCGACCCAGTTGAAGAACATTCCATGTTCAGAGCGATTGCGGTTCGAATTTTTGTCAAAAACGGTGGACATTGTGCGCATCAGCGATTAATTGTTGCCCCCCACAGACATTCATTGTCTTTCGATCGGCGTCTCGGCCGGCAAACCTTGGCAAGACTTGCCGATTGCGCAAAGTTTCCAGCCATTTCACCTGAGCCTGCAAACCAAGGCACGCTTCAATGCATGCAATTAAATGCTAGCAACCTGCCTAGCCCCAAAATCAGCGGTCCTGCTGGGCTCACGAATCGGAGAGTCGTGAACCGGGCCAACCGAAAACAACCAGCGCCAACCGTAAGCTAAAACCCAACTCGCGCAAGCAGGAAACTTTCAGATCGTAATTCCTGCCACCTGCAAAGGCTTCTAGCAACTAGGAAACTTCCGGTGCGGCAGGCTTTGGCTTGTGGCCTCGCGGGGCGAACACCAACACGATCACTGCTCCGCAAATCACCATCGCCAAGCTACCCAAGAACTCCGGTTTGACCTGGCTGATCAAATTCTTAGAGAACGTTTCGGTCAACGTGTTCACGACCGGCGCGATACCGAAAACTAAGGGCATGATGAAGATTGGTTTACCCCCAAAGTTGAACGCGTAAATGATCCCCAACGCACCGATCGCTCCTGCGGATCCTGCCAGTAACGACCAACCAATTCCAGAGACACTGTCCCACGATCCGGGTTCCGGAAATCTTCCCGCGAGCAACACTGGCACGATCACCGCGATGGTAAAGTAAGCCAAACCAACACACAAAAACGGTCGCAACCGACTGCCTTTCATTTTGGCTTGTCCGCTATGCAACACAGGCCCGTAAGATCCCCAGCACAAAGCAGTCAAGCCGATGCAGCAAGCGACTAACATGAAGTTGGAATCTGATTTCTGGCTGGTAGTGTCTTTGACAACTTCGGTTGATTCGGCGGTTGGTTTTTCTTTGGCGGTTGGTTCTTTTTCTGACGGATCGGTTTCGGTTTCGACTTGAAGTGCAACTGGGGTGAAGCTTTGGTTCATTTGCAGCTCCGCAGTTTTCACGGGCTCGGCCACCTTAGCTTTTGCGGGTTTGAAACGCAGCACTCCCGCGGCGCCCAAAGCAGCCAACAGGATGCCGACATAGAAAATCGGTTTGGCTTGTTTGAAAGTCCCCGCCATCACCATCGTGACGAACGTGTTCACAACCGGAGCCAAACCAAACACCAACGGCATAACGTAAACGGGTTTGCCACCGAACTTAAACGCCAAAATAATCCCCAACGCTCCAACCGCGCCGACCAAACCAGCGATGAACGACCAGATAATACCGCCCGCTGACCAACTGCCTGATTCACCTTTTGTTCGCAACACGAAAATTGGATACACCACCGCGATCAAAAAGTAAGCGATGCCAACACAGATGAACGGCCTGAGTGAACTCAATTGCTTGGGGCCGGCGCCGAGTGCTTCTTGCCCCAGATGTAAAACGGGTCCGTAAACTCCCCAACAGCAAAACGTCAAAATTACAAAAACGAGAAAGGTGAAGTTTCGCATGGAGAACTTGAATTCGATTGTTGAATGACACAGGTATCGCAAACGCTATTCCAACGGGACTAGCGAGACGCGAAACAATTTAGCAGCCAGCCTGCAAAACGCCACCCAAACCGCGGTTTTTCGACTCACCGGCCCTTTGGCACAGCATTCGCAATAAGTGCTTAAACTCATAATCCTCTGACAGAATCGCAGGTTCGATTAACCAATACATCCCTGCCCGCTGCAGGACTACCTTCGGCCACCACTGTCAGTCCAACCAACGATAGGTGAGACATGAACCTCCTAGTAAAACGTTTCCTTGTGCTGGCTCTTCCTTTGATGATCCTCAGTTCGTCTTCGCAAGCCGGTTACGGCATCAGCGTGGAGAACAACTCTGGAATTCAGTTGGATGAGCTTTCGATCGCAACCGGGGATCACGAGTTCCTGTTTGGCGATGTCATCGAAGGAGCCAAAACGGGTTTGGGCAATGCGGACCTACAGTTTGGTCCTCAGTCCCCGCAAAAAATCGAAGTGGCTTTCAAACCGAAACACGCAAAGGAAGCCATCCGCAGCGAAGTAGAACTCCCGATCTTGGGCCGAGGTGAATCGGTCAAGCTTTCAATTGATTCGTATCTCGAATTGATCAAAAACGTTCACGAAGACCTCGATGGTTAATTGGCGTCACGAAGCAGGGTGAATCTGCTTTACGATTTGGGAAGTCGCTACAAATGGTAGCCCGACGCGTCAGCGAGGATTTCGACTGGTTCCTCGCTCACGCGTAGGACTACCAAAGCACGTAGGTTCAAAAACCGATTTGCCCAGCGTCGCTAAGTTTCATCGTTGCAACTCTTGTTGATAACCAAGACAATAAACATGATTCAGCGACGCTAACTTTGGCATCGCTGAAACGTGCCGCATCGCACGGTTTGCAACTACGTCGCAATGACCAGGAAGGAGCCGAACACCGATGACATCGACCATCCAAGAAACCGAGCAGCCGATCTTCCGCGGATTCGGCCCGTCGATTTTGGCTCAGCAAACTCGTGGCCGCTTGCAGCGTCTAGTGTTGCCGGTTGACCGGATGGAGTGCCGAGCGTTATTACACGATCTGTGCCCGCTGTGCCCGGGGGTCTACGCCTGGTTGGATAGGAATCAACAAATTTGCTACGTCGGTAAATCTAAGTCGCTTCGCAAACGACTACTGTCTTACTTTGCCAAAAACCCGGCCGAGAAAAAAGTTGAGCGTATTCGTCAGACCAGCCGGACGCTTGTTTGGGAGCCGATGTCGGATGAATTGCTGGCGTTGATTCGCGAGCAAGAGCTTATCAATCGGTGGCGACCCGAGTTCAACACGCAAGGCCAGCCTGTCAAACGGCAGCCAGCCTTTCTCGCAATCACCGGCGGCATCGCGCAGCACGCTTCGTTCACTCGCCGGATCCCGCATAACGCTCAGCAGACCTACGGGCCGATCCCGGGGACCGGTCGCTTACGAGCCGTCGTAAATAGCATTAATCAAATCTTCCGCTTGCGAGACTGCCCGGACAAAACGGGTTTTGAGTTTTCCGACCAACTGCATTTGTTTGACAACACGCTTGCAACCAAGTGCATCCGGTTCGAAATCGGCAGCTGCCCTGCCCCGTGTGCAGCTCGATGCAGCCAAACCGAGTACCGCGCCCAAGTCCAAGCGGCGATCGATTTCATCCAGGGCAAGGACCACAACACGCTGTTGGATTTAGATGCCGACATGCGAGAAGCCGCGGCCGCATGCTCGTTCGAACGAGCCACGGTTTTGCGAGACCACCTGACCAACCTGAAATGGCTCGACCGGCGAATGCAGGCGTTGCGGCACGCCAAGAAAACCTTCAACGGCGTGCTGCCAATCGCGGCCCGCAAGAACCGAATCGCTTGGTTGATTTTGAAAGAAGGCCAGTTGTTGGGCAGTATCGCCGAACCGACTGATGCCAAACGAGCCCAAACGGCTGCCGATTATTTGACGACTTGCAGGCAAAAGCAAATCGGCTTGCCCGATTCGATCATGGCCATGAACTTTCAAATGATCTTAATTTCTTGGTTTCGCAAACATAAGCAAACGGCCAGCTTTCTGGTTCCATTCGAAGAGGCGATTGCTGCCTGCCAGGAGCGAATCGACGGTAAGCCACGTTCGGAACCCTCCAGCTTTCGCATCGCGGGCGAACCCAACCGACTCGCGGGCGAATCCAACCGACTCGCGGGCGAATCAAACCAACTCGTAGCTGAAGCGAAAGCCGCGTACGACTCGAACAGTCGACTTACGTAATTCGAAGCCCCCAGTCGTGAGCCGGTTTTAGGCTCGAATCATTCTGCTCCCAAGAAGCACCGCCAAGTCCAATATCCGAGGGGTGAATCTTCGCCGCGAATCGGCTAAGATGCTCGCTTTCAATCGCTCCTTTCGACAATCAAGATCTTTACGATGGCTATTCGCACTCGCTTTGCCCCAAGTCCAACCGGCTTCCTACACATCGGTGGGGTCCGCACCGCACTTTTCAACTGGATCTTGGCTCGTCAATCCGGCGGTCAGTTCGTCTTGCGAATCGACGACACCGACGCCAAACGCAACGTTGCCGAAGCCTTGCAGCCAATCCTGGATGGCTTCCGCTGGCTGGGCATCGACTGGGACGAAGGCCCGACCGACGACGGGAGCGGATCCAAAGGCCCGCACGGTTCTTACTTCCAATCCGAGCGACTTGAAAAATACCAAGCAGCAGCCAAGCAACTGATCGAACAAGGCTTCGCCTACAAAGATTACTCGGGGGCCGATTTCCAAGCCGAACGTGAAACCGCTGAAAAAGCCAAGCAGCAATTCGTTTATTCTCGCAAGTGGATGGCCGAAACGGATGAACAAACCGCTCAGTTCGAATCCGAAGGCCGGAGCTTTGTCGTGCGTTTAAAAATGCCGCGTGAAGGCACGTGTGCCTTTACCGATCACGTCCGCGGCGATGTGTCATTTGAGTGGGGCCTCGAACCTGACCATGTGATCCAACGGGCCGATGGGACCTGCCTGTATCACTTGGCCAACGTCGTTGATGACCACGATTTTGAAATCACCCATGTCGTTCGGGCGGTCGAGCATCTACCCAACACCCCGCGACAAATTTTCATCGCTCAGTCGCTCGGCTACGACTTGCCCGAGTACGCTCACCTGCCCTACGTTGCCGAACCGGGCAGCAAGAAAAAACTGTCCAAACGGCATATCGAAAAATACCTAAACAACAAAGACTTCAAACGTCTTTACCAATCTGGATCGAACATTGCTGAACAAATCGGCATCACGCCGGACCCAGCAACGTTCAATCCCGTGCTGGTTGATTTTTATCGCGACATCGGTTTCGACCCGGCAGCGATCAATAACTACTTATTACTGCTCGGCTGGTCACTGGACGACAAGACCGAATCGTTCTCGCGTGAACAGATGATCGAGCTGTTTTCGCTGGAGCGAGTCATCAAGTCGCCGGCAAGCTTTGATGCCAAGAAGCTGACAGCGTTCCAGCAAAACTACATGGACGCAACCGAAAGCAAAACTAAAGTCGCCAGTTGCCTAAAATTCTTGCAATCCGCCGGATTGGTCGCCACACCGGCGCCGTGCGACATTGCCGGGTACGTCGGAGAGATCGTGGCAGCGGCGGGTGACCGGATTTGCATGGCGGGCGATGTTCTGGCGTTTGATTTCTTCTTTGTTGATGATGACAAGATGACCATCGAAGACAAGCCGTTTCAAAAACGAGTCGTCAAACCGGAGTCAGCTGGTTTCTTGCTGAACGAGTTCAAGAAGCTTTTGGTCGGCACCAACGAAGACGAATTCACCGTGCCGGCGCTCGAAGCCAGCTTGGATGGTTTTTGCGAAGCGCAGTCAATCGAAATGGGCGATGTAATTCACGCCTTACGAGTCGGTGTCAGCGGCAAGGCGGCGGGCTTTGGCACGATCGATACGATGGCGATTCTTGGCAAGGACCGCTGCATCAAGCGGCTCGACCTGACTTTGGCGAAACTAGAAGATGCTCGCAACGAAGCCAGCTAGTTTCTTGAAGTGACTGGGCGATCCATCGACGAATGTCACCGTGTTCTTGACGAAGGCCCCTCAGCCTCCATCAAAAAACAACATATTTGCTCGATCTGGCCAATGAGGGTGCTGATTTCCACGCCTTCGGTTGACCTGTCGATGGTCGCAGAAACAATTGCCGATAGAATAGATGAATCAATAATTTTTGACGGTTCGATGATCGCTGGTTTTTAACGACTGCAGGATATGCCCAACAAGTTCTTTTTTCGCTCCGCCTTCTTCGGTGCTTTTTGTTTGTTGACGCTAAGCGTTGAACTCAGCACTTCAACCGTTAATGCTCAGGGCATTCAATTCGCCAATTTGGTTGGCAAACGAGTTGATATGCAGACGACTAAAAATTACTTCACGGATGTTGAAGTTGAGGAGGTTGAGCCGGGGAAGCTTGACAACAGCGTCAAGCACTTCAAGCTGAAAAGCGGCAAGAAGACTGCGAAAGTTGTTGCTTCGAGAGTCGTCGAAATGTTTCAGGACGGCCAAAACTTAGATGTCTCTTACGACAAGAAGAACAAGTCCTTAATTCATGACACCGGCAAACAAACCGAGCGCCTTACGTACGAACGAGAAACCAACCAACGTTTGCGACCCGAGGGCCATCGGTTGTGGAAGCACCTTACGGTAGAAGAGCAAGAAGTGTTTCTCAAAGGCCAAGCCGAGTTTGTTGACGATGCAAAAAAGAAATTAGCAGGCGTCCCTCTTCGGCAAGTCGAAACCAAGTTCTTTACGTTCGTGACGGATTTGAACCGAGCCGAAGTGGACGGCTACATCGCCTATTTGGATGCGATGTACGCTGAACTTTGCAAAGCGTTTGGACTGCCGCCAGAGAAAAACATCTGGGCTGGAAAATGCATCGTGTTTGCCTTTCGATCCGAAATCACCTACTTGGGTTTTGAAGCAAAAGTCATGGAAATCAATCCGACAGAGATCAGTAACACCCAAGGACTCTGCCATCAGTTCCCCGACGGTAGAGTTGTGTTTGCTGGCTACAAAGGCACCAACAACTTCTTTGGACACGTGTTGGTCCATGAAACATCTCATGGATTCGTACACCGCTATCTAAGTTCAGCCCGCGCCCCCTCATGGCTGAACGAAGGGATGGCCGATTGGTTGGCTGAAAAAGTCGTCAAAGGCCAAAAGATCAAAACCCGTCAACGGTTAGCGGCCGCTAGAGTAAAAAAGAACAATGACTGGAACGATGTGCTGAACATCAAAAGAATCACTGGCGAGCAATACGGCATTTGCTCGGTGTTGGTTGAGATTCTCGTTGCCCGAGATAAGGGCAAAGGACAATTCAAAAAGTTCATCGACGGCATCAAAGAAGGTCACAGTGCCCAGCAGTGCTTAAAAGAGCACTTCAACATAACCTACGCTGAACTCAAGGGAATCTACGGCCAGACAATCGCTGGGTGGAAGTAAAAAATCCTGCTGCCAATATCGCCCCGCAAATAATTGCGAGGCGATCTATCTAAATCGCTTTTGGCCTCAACTGGCACGCGGTAGTGAGTGGCTTTAACCCTAGGTAGCGACCCTAGCATTAGCCGCCAGCGTCGCTGCATCACCGATGCAAAAGCTAACCGGCGGGTTAGCTCGCTGATGCAACATCTTGTGCCGTATCGAGCGGCCTTACGCCAGCGAAACTGGCTTGCCAGAAGCCGCTGATTCGTACAACGCGTCAATGATCTTCATCAGCGTAAGCGATTCAGAAGGCACGTTTAATGGTTTTTCTTTGCCATCAATTGCCGCAATGAAGTTCGCGGCCGATCGCTGACGCCCCATGTCCTCGCACTCGGCGACTTCCAGTGACTTGTTGTGTGGCTTGCCGTTTTCGTGCGTATACAACTCCAACGCATCAATTGCTGTATCGTCCAAACCGTCGCTGCCGAACAAACGCTCGACCTTACCACCGGCCTTGGTGCCTTGGAACACAACCGATACTTCCTCGCGTTTGACCATTTCAGCCCAAGAAACTTGCAGCGATAAAACCTGACCGGTTTTAAAAGTCACGAATCCATGAGCGGCGGTTTCCACATCCGTCGTTCCATCGGCGCGGTCTGGAATTCCCCAAGGGCCTTTGAAAGTTTTATCGTCGATAAACGCATCAAAGGTTTGCCCCAGAACATGAGCCGGTTCGGGGTAGCCCATGAAGTGCATGGCAAGGTCGATCATGTGCAGCAAATCGATCAGCGGTCCACCGCCGGAGAGCTCTTTGGTCGTGAACCAACCACCGAAACCGGGAATGCCGGTCCGGCGAATCCACTTGGCTTGAGCTGAATTGATGGTGCCGGCTTCGCCAGCCTCAATCAACTCTTTCATTTTATAAGATTCAGGACGAGCCCGATTGTTGTAGTTGAACATCAATCGCTTGCCAGAGTCATTGGCCACTGCGATCATCTCTTCGACTTCTGTGGCGGAGAGTGCTGGTGGTTTTTCACAGAACACGTGCTTGCCGGCCTTGAGGCACTGCATGGCCAGTGGAGCGTGAAACTTGTTAGGGACGATCACACTCACGGCGTCCGCGCCGGACTTCTCTAGCATCTCGGCGACGTCGGTGTAGGTCTCGGGAATGCCCCAAGTCTTGGCCGCTTCTTTCGCCGCGTCTTCGTTCATATCGACCAGAGCTACGATCTCAGCCCCTGCTTCTTTAAATCCGGCGGCGTGATATTGAAGCATGCCTCCAGCACCGATGACTGCGACTTTAGTTGGCATGAAATTTGACTCGTATACAAGTTGATTGAAAATGAAAGCCGGCCCGGCGACCTATTCTTCGCCGTCCACAGTTGACCGTTTTACCAAATTTTGGTTTTTGTTTCACCACCGCAGCCGTTAAACGTGGGGAAAAGCGAGGTAATAACCTCGGGAACGGGCCTCATGAAGGGGCCTGACGGCGTTGCGGATGAATGCCCAGCTAGATCGACCAACTCGGATGTCGATTACATCCTCTCTGACCAAGCTAAAACGATGTGGATCAGAAAGTCGCCCTTTAGCTATGCCAGCAAGACACTCTCAACCGCGAATGGACCAAATAAACGCGAATGGTTGGATGCTGGAATTCGCATCCATTCGCCGCTAACTTCCTTCGCCGGAAATTAGCTAACGCAAACGCTATACCGCAGCGGGCTACGATTGGAACGAATTCGTCGGCGACAGAAGCTACTTTGCCTTACCAGCGATGTCGCGAATTCGATATTTATTGACCACCCCGCGACAACGCGGGAAGCGATCATAGAACAGCGCCGCGTTGCGATGAAACAGCTCCAACGAAAACTCGTTCTTGCTCAATGCCAACACGCGGTTGTCATACGCCGGCAGCGAAAATTCAACCGCGTATGGAAAACGTTTTTTTAACTTTGGATTAGTAAACAACGGCAAGTCCTTGACCGTGTCTGGTTCGACGATGTTGATCACCAACATCCCGTCAGGTTTCAACATTCCGGCGAGCTTTGAAAACCATGCGATCGTGGTCGGGCCACAACGTACGGGAATGTTTCCATCTTCGGTATACAGGTCGTCAAGAATCCAATCGAACGTTTTGGCTTCGGTCTGACAATGATCGTCGACCCAAACCGTCGCGTCCGCGGCAACCAATTCGCAGCCACTGCCACAATCAAAAAATCCATCGGCGATCGATAAATGAATTGGATCCATGTCGATCCCCACCACCCGCTGAGTATCCGCCAAATCTCGCAGCAGCTTACCAGCCGCACCGGCACCAAAGCCCAAAATCAACGCTTCGTTGACCGCATCGGCATCGCGAAAGAAAACCGTCGCGACCAGCAAATCCCAGATCGCCCCTGACAGCGGGCGATTGGCGTTGTACTGCGTATGATGGACGCCGTTGCGGTAGAGCCGTAAGCTGGCTCCTGCAGAGCGAACTTCGTAGAAATTGCCGTCGATGGTTTCAGACCAGATCAGCATGGACTTTTGAGTGACAGGAGTGCGGGACAAACGGTCGCGAAATTAGAGCGAATCGAATGCTTTTCACAAGCCGGGAAGTTGGCGATCTTGTCTCTCCTAGCAAGTTTTCACTGCCCCCCCATGACCAAGAAGCTCCACACCTATCTGACGAACGCATTCATTTCCACCCAAAGGATGGCCAGCGTTGCCCCAAGCATGCAAAGCGATACAAGAAAAAAAATGATGGCCGTAGTTTTGAAGATACGATGTTGCTTCGGCGAAAATTCGGATCGCCTGATGAACGTCTTCGCCAACAGAAATAGAGCAACACAATACGCGAACCCAGGAAGAAAGATCGTTCCGTACGTTATCGCGTAAAACGCTCTCGTAAGATCTTCTTGCAATGCATCTCGTTCTACCAAATCTGCCACTGCCACAGGTTCAACCGGCGACGCTGGCGATGCTGGCGACGCTGGCGATGCATAAGGATTGGTGGATTGATAGAAATCTGCCATGTTGGAAATCCATTGACCGAAGAAGCCAGTTGCCAGCCCTTCCATCCTAACAAAAAAACGCCCT
>JALZWN010000302.1 GCA_023300235.1 Mariniblastus sp. | reverse complement strand
GCCTGATGTGAACCAGCTGACACAAGCACCTGCAACGCTAAACTGTCTAAACAAACCGCCGAGCCAAACCGGCAAATCGAAGTATAAAAATCCCCCCTTAGAACCCTCACGATCGCCCCTAAACCGCCACTAGACGCCCCATGTACGGAGGCTTATTGCTTGGCATTGAGGATCTTCGCACGAATCTTCTTGAAATCTCGCAATGCTGTGTCACTATGGAGAGGTCACGGCATTCTCAATTCAGCAACATATCCTCGATTTTTATCATGAAAACACTTTTGCTAACCACCGTTTTTGCGCTAGGCGGAATTTTGGCATCGTTCGCGCAAGCTCAAACTATTCCATTGACAATTGACCCAACTCAGTCGTCAATCGATGTGACCATCGCCGACGCAATTAGCAGTTCGCCGCTGTCGGGGAACGTGACCTTGGAACTTACATCCGATGCTGCAACCGGAACCGGGCAAATCACGAACTTGGATGTGGTAGCCGACGAAGCGCTTAATCTGAACCTTTTTGGAGGTTTCGCTTCAGCTTCAACCTCGCCGGGCGATGCCACTATTTCGCTGGTAACTCCTGGTGCACCGGGGGCGTTATCTGCATTTGGTAACTCATTCAGCCAGGTGAACAATTTGCTTTCACTCGACGGAGACCTTGCAGTCTTTGACGGGTTTGGATTTGCTGGCGGAAATCAAACGTTCGATCTCTCAGGCGTTCAGTTTCTTCCAGCTAATTTTAACGATGTCAACATTACACAATTTGGCGGCCTAATTACGATCAACAGTTCCGTCACAATGACAGGAACTTTGAACCTAGGTGCCGGTAATTTGCCAGCCACCATCCAATTTAACTATGTGGCTAACGGCATCGTGCCTGAACCGGTTTTGCTCGGGGACGTGAACCTGGACGGCTCGGTCAATCCTGGTGACATCTCGCCGTTTATTATTGTGCTGATCACCGGAGGCTTTCAAACCGAAGCCGATTGTAACCAAAGCGGCTCGGTAAACTTCCTGGACATCTTCTCGTTTGTTGACCAATTGATGCTGAGTCAATAATCCTTGCAGTCGAATCGAGGTTGGCCGCTCATGGCCAGCCTCTTTGTCCCAATGCACCCTAATGCCCGTTCAACTAACCCTAACCGCATTATTTTGCGGCAGCGTTGCAATGGGTTTCAGCGTCGGGCATACCGACGACGTAACACTTCCTCTCTGGGGCGTGTCAACGAGCGGATTCCAAAAACGCCAATCTGCAATATTCGCAAGTGAAATCTTCAACGCATCAGACTGCCGCACGTGCCGTGTTCACTTGAAGTGATTTTCACTCAGAACTAATGACGTCGCCGATGGTTTCACGAATGGATCGTAATTCCGGGTTGTCCCAAACCGTGGCGTCGATCACGAAAATTTGTTCGCCCGAAAGTCGGATCGGCTGACGTTTTTCTACTGCTTCACTGGCGGAATCTATCAGCGTCAGCAGTTCTTCGGAATCGCCGGCGGCTTCCTTCGCCGCTGCCAACGATTTAACCGCTTGGTCGTACTGCTTTAGCTCCGCTTGGACATACGATCTACCTAGAAAACGAACCGCCGGCTGAGTCTTGCCTTTACGCTGAGTTGCCCCTAAAAGTTCCTCGCTAACTTTAGTCGAACGAACATTGGCGTCCGGGCAGGTGCCTTGAAGGAACAACAATTGAGCTTCCAAGTTTTCAATATTTGGCCCCAGTTTTTGGTTAGACAGAAAGCCATATTTCGCAAGCGTTTGTCGGAGCAAACGCTTGTCTTTTTGTTTGGTATTCCAGTTCTTCTTCTTGCCGTTGACCTTTACCAAGCGAGCCGCATCGACGACCTTCTTGGCGGCACGAAGCTCGACAAGTAGCTTATGCAAAATCGAATGGGCTTCTTCGTATTTGCCAGACAGCAGGCAAAACCGAACGAACCTGAGTTTGCCACTATTGATTCGAGCTTCATCTTTTAACGCTCGCTGATAGTCCGACATTGCCTCTTCAACATTGCCCAACTGAGCATGACAATCAGCACGCCTTAAATAGTTGTATGCGATCTCTGGCTCCTGAGTGATCGCGTCTGAGAAATACTCGAGGCCTTGCTTCGGTTGGTTGCGTTTGGGCGGAGGGCCGAAGTTTAATTTTCGCACTTGTACGTTTGAAATTTGCACCGAAATTTCTGGGGCGGGCGAGTTCTTACCAAACACACCAGTGCGACCTAAAAACCCTATGCCATCGTCCACTTTCTCTAGTTCTATATCGCCAGACTCGACAAACACGCCATTAACAAAAAATTGAAAATTGGCTTTGTCCCACACCCTCACAACCAAATGTGCTGGCTCACGCGCTTTTAAGCCAGGAATCACTGTTTTCCGTGTGGCAGCGCTACCTCCCTGTGTTCCCCAGATCCCAGCCCGGCCTAAATGGGGCCATAGATTAAACAAAGCGATCGAACGACAACCCTGAACACCACACTCCGGCTGTCCATTCCAGCGCAATAAGTTCATGTCACATTGAATCTCTCGGGGCAGTGCAAAGCTACTTCGATACGACAGGGTAAAATCGTCATTAATGAGATAGCTTTTTGGGTTGTTGGTTACGTCCATTGTGCCATCGTCGTGACACTGAAAATTCCCACTAATTCCCCAAAGATGATCTGCAGGGAACTCACTACCTAGCTTGACCGTTTCCCCATTTTCATACCTCCAATAGGAGTCCGCGAGAATTGAACACATTTTTAGATACGGAGCCGAGATAGGATCACTGTCAGCCGCCAACGCAGCGTAAAGGTCTGCTAGTTCACTCGTCTCCAGCGCGGGGCGACCAGTTGACATCACGTCGTCTAAACTGAAGTTTGCTCCCTCGAGTTCGTCTGGATAATTATTGCGAGCATGGATCATCGATCGCAGATAAATTCGATCTTTGGTTTCAGCAAACCAATTCGGTGACACCTGGTCAAGCAACTCAGAATATTTAACAGCGACATCGAATCGGCCAGCATTGGCGGCGATTTTAACCAGATTCCTAAGATAGTTTACCTGTCGTTGGCTCAGCATCGAATTTTCAATGTCACCCCCATCTTCTTCGGCATACTTCACGAACAGATCGCGAGTTGTCTCAAAAATTGCGTCATCGCGGGCCATCAAGCTTCGAAATCTGTACCAAGGTAATTTGCAAATGCAATATAAAAAATAGTGAGGAATTGCTGTGTCGAAGCGACCGCTTTCAAAGAATTGATAAGCTAGTTTGACAACAGCCTCGCTGTTCATTCTGTCTGAGGTCAAAAGCAAATAATAGTAAGCACTTGGGTTATCGATCTCAGAGTCAATCGCTCGTTGAAACCAAGTAAATCGATCCTTGGACTCAAAGCCTTCGTACGCCAGCATGATTAAATGAGCCGCTGACTCGGGATACGACTTATTGATTTCATATGCTGCTCGATAATGCTCTACTGCCAATCGCCGAGCCTGCTTGGATTCCTCTGAATTGCGGGCGAGAAGCTGTTTCCGGTAACCGTCCGAATAAGGCTCAGAGGCAACTCGGTAACTACGAGGAAAGGTGTTGTGATGATCTGCGAGCATCATTTGGTGCAGCCAGTCTGACAGCTTACCTTTCGTCGCAAGTTTCTTAATTCGTGCGAGTTGTTTTTGGCCGTTGTTGTTTTTAGAGTATCCAAGGTCACGATAGGTGTGGCCTTTCATTGGATGTCGTTGAATAACGGCGTAGGCGATCCGCTCCCAGTCAGGAGTTCCCTTGACGTAATCGATCCAATCAGGGATCGCGTCGAGCACACTAAGATCGTCTTTAATGACTAGGTTGTCCTGTCGACGCTTTCTTTGGCGTTCGGCGGCACGATTCAAAGCACCCAAGAATAGAATCTTCAGCCCCTTGGGATACGCGGATTTTTCAAATGCCTTGAAGCCCCTTTGTGCAACCAGCGTGGGGTTCTCGTTTGGCTCGAACCCAACTGGTTTATTGTCCTTGGTGAAGCCGACGTTTCTGCCGTGGCCGCTATTCATTCCGTTTATGATTTTCGAATGAAATAGCATTACGAATGGATCTTCGCAGCCATCATCAAGCAGTTTTTTTCCAATAACCGAAAGCTCTGACGCTGGCTTCCAGGCATTATCTTCGCGATGCACTTGCTCGGTGGCATTGCTAATCGAGCTGATCAAATACTGCTTTACCGGTTGCCGCAGGCTGACCGGGTCTTTTGTGTTTTCACTGTATAGTCGCAATAGCTTCCGGTAAAAGCTCAAGTGATTCTTGCGATAGACAGCTCCCAGTTTCGCATCTTTTGAAAAGATCAGATTTGGAGCATCATCGGTCGGGGCGTGTTGACAAAATCCAGTTGCGACAGGCACGCACAACATCGCAACAATCGCAGCCACAAAGACGGACCAAGTAGTTAACCTTGGTGTTCGATTCAAGAAAGTCATATCGGTACCGGTTGAGTAGAATGATAACAATTAGAAGCCTGCCAGCCGCTACGCTGACCTAGTTTAGCCTGGAGTGATCTTAGAGTGATCCCTGTCACGACAACCTCCCACGCAGCTTAAAGGATATGCTTTGTCGCAGGAAAAAACAAAAGGGGGCGGGGGCGTGCATCCCTTTTTCGGAGAAAGAAATGCGGCGCAGCGGATTGGCTTGTGGGCCATGGTTCTCTGCGGCCGCATAAAGGCCAATGGTTCTTTTGGCAGCAGCATAGAGTCATGAATAAGCTACGGTCGCACACGCACAAACGGGGCGTCACAGTTTCATTGCGGAAGTCGCTCTGATGTTCTTAACTGCCGGAGCGGCGGCTGAAAAAAATGGCGTCTCGCAGCAAGCGATTTTACTTACGGGTTTTCCATCTTGGCAATCCGAAGTTCAGCTTGTTCCGTGGCAATCGTGTCTGGGTATTTTTCAATTAGTCTTTGATACTGCTTCACCACCGCTTTGCGTTGGCTCTCACGCCCGGTTAACTTGGCCTCTTTTTTAGCGACCCGATCAAACGCCAACTGCGCTTTCACTTCATTGGCGACCGTTTCGTCTTCAAGAATAGGCTCCAACAGCTCTTTCAGCTTCTTCTGGGCCGAACCTTTAACGAGCCCTATCACGGAACGCCTAGTACCGTAGTTCATCACGGCATAAGCCTCGACTGGCGACTGCTGATGCTCCTGAAGGATCTCAGCATACGACTCGCTCCAAGTTGTCACAACTTGATTGGCAATCGGAGTTCTTGCAAGCTTTGGGACCTTGCTCAATGATTGCAGATAATCAAAAAGTTTGCTCTCTCGCACCATCAAATCGTCGTTTGCACTTAGAAACTCCAACTCGGATTCTATGTCGTTGGCGATATCCGCCTTCGTCAAATTTCGATTATTAAAACGCTGGAAGTCGTACATAAAATCGAGCATGGCTTTGGTATCCTCCAAACCACCCCAACCGTGCCCGGTGTTAAGTTTCTTGAAGTCTAAATGAAACCCTTCCCGCCCGCATTTCTTGATCGCGTTTTCCACACTGCCAGCGCTGTGAATCTTGTCCTTCGCTCCATAGATAAACGTTACCGACTGCCCCGGAGCACAGTCCGTCCCACTATGCGAATGAAGTAGAACCCCGGCAAGCATCTTCGGGTATCGTTGGGCAAACTTGGTGCTCGCCGATGCACCACCTGAAAAACCAGTAGCCAATTGGAGGCAGTGGTGCTTTCGTAGATAAGCAGTGCTTTGAAGAACTGAATCTTGTGCCCTTCGATTGTTTTCCCAAGGTCCATTTTTAGAGTTATTGATACAAATCAAAAGGAACTCTCGTTCTTCAGCCCATTTTTCGAGCTTAAGAAATTTGGGATTCCCACTTGGACTAGAAATGTACAAAACTGGAAACTGTTTATCCGGTTTCGTTTTGTAAGCTTTTGGAATGAATAGATTGAAGGTACGTTCGCCATCAATACAGACGACGTTCTTGTGAGCGCCTGGTTTGATAGGTTCATTTTGCGCCTTTAAGCTGCCGCAAAACACAAACACAAATGCAAGCAAATTCATTAGCAAGAAAACTCGACACATATTCAACCTTTCGGGGTTTTTTAAAACTCAATGATGGCTTCTGCGGGAACTCAAGGATAGCGTGCCCTGAGTAGCTTTCAACAAGGCAAACGATAGCCCCAGAGCAAACAAGTGCTAACAAGCTGGCAAAGCCGATCCCCGACCAACCAATTTTCGTATTGCTGACAACAGCAAACGCTCTGTTTCTTGGGACGATGCCATAACCCGCGCTGAGCATCCACTGCAGTCCTGAGGGAATTGTAGGAGGATTCGAAAAAACGCCTATTGGGGTTTGGAAATGACAAGCCGCTGGCCGCAACCTTAACATATTTGGCTTACAACGATCAAAGAACGACCGAGATAAATCATCCTAATCAATTCATAACGGATCGGTTAGCATATGCGGTCTCACTTTTGTTCTCATACGACGTGACTAGCTTCTTCCAACAGTTTCCTTTGGAACGAAAGCATCTTCAAGACTTACCAACGAGCTCGCATGTTAAAAGTTAATTTTCACAGCTTTGGATTAGCGTTTTTGTTTACGTTCTTTACGTCATTGGCAGCCTCCGGCCAGACGGTTCAGATCAATCCCGACGCAGCCATCGGGCCGACGATCTTGCGTGCCGGTTGGGACATCAAAGGGTTCCCAGGACGCATCGACACGTTATCGGAAGCTCGCGGGCATTATTTGGACGTGGATGCAAATTTCATTCGCGTTCCCTTTTCACCAAGGGCTCACAATGAGGACGGGACTGTTGATGTTGCTGAGTATGCGACAGAGCTCAATGCGATTCGTTCGGTCATGGCAGTTAATTGTTACTACATTGAACGCTCTAACTGCCGCGCCGTTGGCCTTTTAAGCCACTGATATCTCCGTCGATGACGGACGAAAAACTAGAGCGACGCGGGCTTTCACTTAGGCGCTCCGCCGACGCCTTATGATCTTCACAAAGAATTTAAGCCGAGCAATCAAAACAGTGTCTTACTCGGCGGGCTGTGGTAGATTATAAATTAACAAACTAACAGTGCTTCACTGCGTCTGATTCTTCAGTTCAACGTGACCTGAAAGTATCCTCTTCCTCTCCAAGATCCAGTTTACCGATGAAACGTTTTCCAGCATCTTTTTTCCATCTCGCATTTTTAACATTGCTGGGATGCTTTGCAGTTTGCGATGTCGCTTCGGCGCAAGACAGTCAACCGTTTCAGATGCCGACCGATCCCTCGGTCTGGCTCAATTCGTCGCCGCTGTCGACGGAGATGCTCGCCGGCAAAGCCGCGGTATTGTATTTCTACGAAGAATCCTGACCGAAGTGCACCGAGGCTTGGCCTCAACTGTTGGCGGTCGCCAACAAATATCAAGGTAAACCCATCGTCTTTATCGCAGTCAACTCTGGAAACAATGCTTCCAAGGTAGGATCGTACCTGAAAAAGAACGGCATTACTTGGCCTACCATCGTCGATTCCGCTCGCAGGTTCGAGAAGGCAGCGGGCACAGGCGAAATCAGCCTTGATAGGATTATGGGCTACCGAATCCTCGACGCAGAAGGACGATTGAAGTCATCGTTTGGTTTAGAACCGAGTGCAGAGTTGGCAATGACGACGGCCAAATGGAATGTCGATCCCGAGGGCTTCCCCCAATCGATGAGAAGCTGCTGGCAGGCGATCGAGTTTGGTGACTTCGTTTCCGAAGCGAAGACTCTCCAACGCGCCTTGAAAAGTAAAAAAACGGAGGTTCAAACTGCTGCCCAGACTTTGAACACCTACGTTCAGGGAGAACTGACTGCGATTCTAGAAAAAGCGGAAGAAGCTAAAACGGCAGGCGATCAATGGCTGACCTACCAAGCTTATCAAGAACTTCAGTACCGGTTCAAAGGATACGACACCGAGATCGATGTGAAGGCGGAACTCAAAACGCTGGCTTCCAGTGAAGCGGTTGAAACGCAACTGAAGGCAATGCGACAATTCGAAAGCGCGATGAAAACAGCTAATCGATCCGGCCTAGAACGCGCCGTGAAACGTTTTAAAAAGGTCATCGAAGAATACCCCGATACCGATGCCGCACAAAAAGCTCAAGAAGTGCTTGATGCTGCCGGCGGCAAGTAGATTGACTCGGACGCAATAGCACCCGATCCAATCCAACTTCGCCGCTAGCTGCAAGGCTTCGAATTTAACGGAACTCTGCTCAGCGACGAGTCAAAAATCCGGCCAGAGAAAACTTGCGTAACTCGCCAAAACAGTCCCTGGCAACTTACATTGTTCTCGTGACTATCAAAGTGGCTATTTTTCTGTGGCGGCCGGAACCACGGAGGTCGACTCTTTACCGAACTCAGCGACCTTGGCTACTTCTTCAGGGCTCAAGGCCCGGTCGTAGACGCGGATTTCATCCATTGCCCCGGTGAAAAAGCTATAAGCTCCAGAGAACTGGCCGATGTTGAAAGGGCCATTATTCTGAATGTCATCTTTTAAGTTGTCTTTTAGCACTGCCGTTTTCACTTGCTTCCCATTGATATAAATCTTAGCTCCGGCGGCTTTACCACTGCCGTCGCAAGTGACAAAGACATGCTGCCATTCATCTAAGGCGATTTTTGACTTAGCTTTGATCTTAATTTGACTTTTTATGTCAGAGCCCGACGACAGCCTGAACTCGAGTGTTCGGTTATTGTTTTTCCCCCTGCCAAGGCCCAACTCATGGGCAGCACCTGTCGCATTATCAACCTGCCGGCAAATGCTTCCAGCTCCTTGGCCCGAAAAAATCCATCCACCGTAACTAAACGGACCTCCACTAAAGTCTGCAAAGCGAGGGACAGAAACATACTCGCGAGCTTTGAATTTCACCGCCTGATCGACTTTGCCCACGGAATTGAAATTCACGCGTCCGTTGATTGTTTCAGTCTCAAGTTCGTTGACTGTTTCGGTGATATCAGAATTGAATGGCCAACGCCCGATCAACCCTTCGGTAATCATTGGCGTTGGCCACTTTACAGGTTTGAGATCAGTTCCTTTGCGCGTAACAATGGTCCTTGGCTCAGCCGAGTATACAAACGGTTTTCCTGCTTTGTAAAGCGTTAGCCTCTCTTGCCAGTCTTTCATATAAGAGCTTTCAGGTTCTGCCTTGATTGCTTTTTGCTGGAACCGTACGGCTTTATCAAAATCACCGTTGGCAGCCCAAGCACAAGCCACCAACACGTCTCGAAAAGGTTGCTTGGGGAACAACTTCTTTAAAAGCATTGCTCGTTCAAGAGCCGAATCGCTATCACGAAGCGTTTCGTCTGAACTGGAGGCCTCTATATATGCAAGATGGTGGATCACAAAATCGTTATACTGCATTCTGTCTGCCGGTGTATTTGCGATTGATTTCAAGTACGCGGCTTTCGCCTTAGCAAATTGAGCTTTTTCTGTGTAGAACGCCCCCAGATAAGAAAAGGCAAGTTGCAAATTAGGATTTAATTTGACCGACGCAATTAGGTCTTCGATAGCAGCATCCAAGTTGTCAGCCGATTCTTCCCCTCGCGAGATTCCTCTTTTGCACAACGCATACGCACTGTCTGGTTCAGATTTCAACCATTGGTTCCAGTACCCGACCGAGTCACTCCGCTCACCAACTGGTGGTTCTTTCTGCAATTTCCGTATTCGAAAGTTAGAAAAACGAACCACTTGTTCTTTTGGATGGCTAGACATGTTGGCGAGGCCCATTGAACCAGTTGGATCAACTTCAGCCTCTGAGATAATTCTAGCACGACCATTATTTACCGTTACAGCTAAGACGCCTTCCCAAGCGTGAACTCGCATTCGACGCACTTTGGCGTCAACAGAATCGTACGTAAAACAGTTTCCTTTAGGATCGTAAAATCCAATAGACCCTTTTCTTCCATCGACAAATGCCAGAGCTCCGCGGTCCTCAAGGCGGTCATAGTTACCGACGCGAACCCCTGCTCGTTCGCCTAACCACGTGCCACCACTTTTAAGTATTTCAACATCTACTTCTAACATGTAAGGAGCTTTTACTGGATAATCCCAAAGAAGCTTTGAGCGCTGAAAGTCTTTAAGTAAAACTGAATTGGTTTTGGGTTCCGCGATCCAACTGCCATATCGTTTCCACCCAATCAGGCCCTTTTCAAACTTAACTTCGGCCCACTCGCCCTTTTCGTAGGCGATCGCAGCAATGGCTTGATTGATCAGCGCATCGACATGCACTTTTCCTCGGGACGGCACCTGTTCACGAATTTCTCTAAGCTCACGAACTTCTTCGGTTAGGGAGTCCGGATCGATCTCTCCTGCTCGAAGCGCCGCATGCAAGCTTTCGCACAATTCTGCCGCAGGACTTATCCTTGCCACCGTACGTCCCAGTAACCCATCGCCAATAACTCCCATATCTTCGAACGCTTCATTGTCCATTTCGTTGTCGATTCGCTCAAGCGCAGCAATGATGTCTTCATGTTTTTTTGCTTTAAAGGCCGACGCGGCTAGGTAACTTTCATACTTTCTCACACCATCGAGATCGCCTTGCTTGGCTGCCCGTGCGGCATACTCTTGGCAGACCTCTTTTACTGCTTGGTATACATTTGCATTGACGAGAATATTTTCTTCTTCCCGGAGGGCATATTTGTAACAAGTGATTATTTCCCAAGGAATAACGGTATCGAAACGTTCGGTCTCTGCACACTCAATTCCAAAATCAGCCATCTGCTCGATGCTCCCGCCCCATCGCGGTTCCATTGTGCGTAATAATTTCACGTAAGCTTCACTCCAATCCATTTGAGCAGCGGTCGCGTCTTCGAAATAACCTCTCGGTGACTTCTCGGCATCACGACCTTCCATCGCAATCCATATCATTGCAGTGGCCGCCTCTGGAAAGCCAGGTTGGAGGTCGATCGCTTTCTCAAATTCAACTTGTGCTTCCCCCAGCAGACGATAAAAGACCTCCCAACCATCCTTAGAGACGGTACCGGCAAATCCAATGCCCCGAGCTTCCCATGCCATTTTACGTTTATACGTGCCAACGAACATTGACTGCAACCAAGGGTCCAGTCCTTTTGCCTTTTCGACTGCGTTGGAAAGAATCTCGTATTCGACGGAACTGCAAGTACTGGCTGCCAAAGCGAATTCCCAAATGAACCGTTGACCGGGCGCTTCAACTTCTTTGAATGTGAGTAACATTTGTTTTTTCAAATCCGCGATCAGCCACTTTCGATGTTTCGGATTTTTATACCATTTCAATTGCCCCACTCTAAGTTTGAACGCAGTAAAAGCTGGGTATGGCGTATTCTTAAGTTTCTTGAGAGCCGCGCCAGACGTTTTTTTGTAGGCTGAACCATCGTCGATAACAGAGTAAGCCACATGCGCCAGAAACTGCGGGTCTTGGCTGCCAGCCTCCTGGGCTTCTTCCCCCAGCTTTTTCAAAGCCGCTCGATCGCCTATGTCTCGCACCACAAAATCGCGGTACGCATCTAAAAAATGTAGCACTTTCTCCTTGGCCAGCCCTTGGTCTTTGGTGTGCTTCTTGTAGGGCTCGATGACCATCTTTTGCACAAAAGCTTCATAGTCTCGCAAGAAATCTTTGTTCGTGTAGTCAGCCGCAGGTTGAACAACGTGAGAGGCTTGAGTCACCTCGCAACTCGTCGACACTAACAGTAGCAAAATAACAAAACAGAAAAACAGGCGATTCATATTAACACCTTTCGGGCGTGGCAAAATTGTTCTGGCAACTTACTTTTGAAAAAAGAACTTCTATTATTCTACTGTTGTGAAAACAACAGCACTGTATCGAGATCTAAAAAATCAATTCTTTCTTGTTTCTTGACAAGTGCTTGATGCAGCCGGCGGCAAGTAGATTGACTCGTACGCAATAGCATCCGATCCAATTACGTCGTAGCTGGTAAGCGTCTCGAATTCGACGGAACACTGCTCAGCGACGAGTCATGAAGTCGACCATTAACGCAAAAACCTGATCTCGCGAATGGTCGTGATGCATCTCGTGTTGCACATCGGCGAAAGCGGTGAAGTCGCACTTTTGGGCATGGCTGGCGAATTGCTCGGTTGCCGTGAAGTCGGTGATCTGGTCCGCTTGCGAATGCCACAGACAGAGAGGCTTGTTCCATTGCATCGCGTTGTCCAGAGCACGCTGGCCGGCTTCGACCATGCCGACGGCCAACCCATACCCAAGTCGGTTGTGATTCAGTGGGTCATTGCGATAGAGCTCTTGTTGCTGGGCAATGGTTGATACTTTGTGGCCCGAAATGGGAGTTGGCAGGGTGCCTGACGGGATCATTTTTCGCAGCGTCTTTACAGCCCAACGAACATAAAACGGTAGTCGCCGGTTGGCACGAAGCATCGGCGCGGAAACCAGATAGCCGCTCAGCAAATCCGGATCAGAGCTCAGCCCATGGTGCAGCACTAACCCGCCTCCCATCGAGTGCCCAAAAAGAAATCGCGGCACCCCCGGATGCAACCGCGCGGCCTCGGCAATCAGCGCCTTAACATCTCCGTGGATGTCAGCGTACTGAAAACTAACCCCGCGTGGCCCGACCGTTCGACCATGCCCGCGAAGATCCACGCCGATCACTTCGATCCCATGCTCGTTAAGGTGCTCCGCCAACTCGGAATAACGCCCGCAGTGCTCGCCGAATCCATGCACCAAGCTCATCACAGCCACGGGGTTAGTAACAGACCAACGGTACCCTTGTAGCGATTGACCGTCGGCAAGCGATTTTAGTTCAATGTTCTGCACAGACTTTATTGTGGTTGGAGAAAAGAGGAGTTGAGAGCGGCAATTTTAAACAAAAACATATCAGGGCTGAAACGAAAATCTAACGCTTGAGGCGACCAAGGCCTTCGCGAGTCTTTATGCGGATCCGAACACTTCGCAACAAAAAATACGTCGCTCAAAAACGTGGCGGGATAAGCTTTTAGATTGTCCGTGAATCTTACGTCAACCGATGCACCTGCCATAGAGACTTTTGAAGAGGCTTCAAAGGCAGCTGCCCAATAGCTTCTTTTTCGCGTGTACTCGACCGTTGTGATGCCTTTCCATGGGAAAGCGTCGGCCCTCCAAGAGTTTATCTTCTACAAGACCGTTTGTAATGTCTGCCATTCGATCAAACGGACGCCCCAGAAAACTGCTTAATCTAGTAAAATCGCCCTGACAACTTGGCTTGAGCATTAAGCTGGCCGGTGAATCAATTTTACAATTAGAACGACCTTATCAAACGTGCCCCGACCCGTTAGCCTGCATTTCAACTGGCCACTCGCTAACGCGTCCGGCTACCAGAACACCCTGATTCAAAAACTGAATTTCCCTGACTAAGTTAGTTGAATACCAGTAATGTCATCGATGTCAATTTCTATTTTCCGGATAGCACTTTAAAATCGAGCTCGATCTACACCTTAAATTTCAGGAAGTATTCGTGAGTAAAAAACCTCCCGCTCAATTACAGCACCTCGATACAACATCCTGTAACAAAAACAGATGGATGACATTTGCAATAGCATGTGGCCTCGCTCTGTCCAGTTTGGCAAACTGCCAAAATTGTTCTGCAGACGAAAACTCAATTCTTGAGCATCTTTCAAACGTAGACAGCACTGCTTATCTGCAGCAAGGCGAATGCCAACTGAAACTTTTTAAAAGCGAGGATGCCAACCCAAAAGGCACCTTTGTCTTTCAAAAATTCATCCGCAACATTCCGCTTCATGGTGGGCGAGTAGTCGTGTTTGAGAAAGCCGATGGTTCGGTCGAAAACATTTTTGACGAATCAACAGAACACCTACAAATGAATCTCGCCGCACCCACCATGAAAGCTGACTCGGCTGAAGATCTGATCAAGGAAGAGGTTGCCAATCTCATCGATTCTGATTCAAAACTGGTTTGGTTCCGAACCGGCGACAAAGCGGTTCCCGCATGGGAGGTCACCACGAAACTCGCCGACCCGGGCAAGCCAGCTTCTCCCACCGGTCTGGAAACTGTGGTCGACGCAACCTCAGGCAAAATCCTTTCTCAACGTCAACTAGATACGAAAACCTACGCACTTGGAAAACCAGAGGTCACCCACGGCGTATTCCCTCGAATTGTCATCAACGATGCCATCGGCCCAGATGGCTCGCAAGCATACGCCGCACCTTTCGATGCGGTTGTCGAAGTTAACTTTTCTTGTACCGGTACTTTGATTGCTGACAATGTCGTTCTTTCGGCCAGGCACTGCGGTGTTGGAGCTGGAGCTACGATTATTTTCGGCACCAATGCAAACGGAGGAGGGATTTTCTCTGCCACGGTTGAATCCTCTTTTTTGCCTGATGGTAATGGTGCGCTGCTTGATGGTGGTGACGTTGCCATCCTAACGCTTACCGCAGCGGTGCCCGCTAATATCGCGACTCCAATGAGACTGATTGATGAAACGGATGCACTCGAGGGCATGATCTGTGCAACCGTCGGCTACGGGTTAAATGGCGTAGGCAGTAATGGCCACGGCAATTCGGCTGACGGCCGAAGATGGGGCGGTGAAAATATCATTGATGTTTATGGCAGCCCTGCTTCGTCAAACGGTTCAAACATCATTTCGACCGACTTTGACGACGGATCGGCTGCCGCAAACGAAATTCTGGGCAGCAGTCCTGCTCCGCTTGAGTTCGAAGTCACCACCTCGCCAGGCGACAGCGGCGGTCCGGTACTTGTCCAGATCGGCGACGAATGGTTAATCGCTGGGGTCCTGTCTGGTGGAACCACCGACAACAGTCGATACGGTGACATTTCTTGGTGGACTGGAACAGCCAATTTTCGTTCGGTTATAGAAGCCAATGGCGGACAATTTGCTGGCGGCATTGAAATCGACCTTCCTAACGGAACGCCCGATCTCATTTCCCCAGCAGGTGGCGACACCATGAATGTAGAGATCATTTCGGGCGATGATCTGATCGTCCCAGGCAGTGGAAGCCTTCATGTGGATACCGGATCGGGGTTCCAGCGGATCGCGTTGACAGAAAATTCAACAACGGGCTTCACCGGAACTTTTCCGGCATCTGAATGCTTGAGCTCCGTGGACTTCTATGTCTCTTTCGATTTACAAACCGGCGGAACATCAACTTTGCCAGCAGGCGCACCATTAAATTCTTTCAACGTACTGAGCGCCAGTGACGTCATGAATCGTTTCGTTGATTCATTTGACTCCGATATGGGCTGGAGCATAGTCGGCACCGCTATCGAAGGCCGCTGGCAACGCGGCATACCCAACAACGGCGACCGCGGTGACCCAGCAAGCGACGCAGAAGCTAACGGCAACGGATTCTGTTACGTTACCGACAACAATAACACTCCCGACGACAACTCGGACGTAGATGACGGACAGGCAATTTTAATTTCGCCTATAATGGACGCGTCCGCAGCAAACAACGAAACTGCGTTTCTTTCTTACTACCGATGGTATTCAAACGATTTTGGTGACAACCCAAACACTGAACCATTCGTTGTCGATATCTCTAACGATGGAGGCGTAACCTGGAACAACCTGGAAACCGTTGGGCCAGCTGGCACTGGTACTTCGGGAGGTTGGATTTTCGTTGAACATCGAATCGAATCGGTAGTAACGCCCACGGAAATCATGCGTGTTCGTTTTACTGCGTCTGATTTAGGCGAAGGCGGCATCATTGAAGCAGGAGTGGATGCAGTAGCGATTCGCTTGGTTACCTGCGAGCAGGCCGAGCTGCTCGGCGATGTGAACTTGGACGGCTTTGTCAACTTTCTCGACATCGCACCTTTTATCGACCGGCTTTCGACTGGCGATTTTCAAACGGAAGCTGACGTAAACCAAGATGAAGAGGTCAACTTTTTGGATATCGCTGGATTCATCGGTCTAATTTCTTCGCCGTAGCGGAAAACCGGGGTTAGCCCCCAACTGCCACGGGCGTGACCGTTGACGGTCGACTTGCTCAACCATCGTTTTCGCCGGCGTAAATTTTGGCTGGCCCACTTCGCCGATGTTTGCCAACCAATAAACACCGACATTTAGTCTTCCCAGCAACGTCTCCGGTGACTAGCCCCAAAGCCCCGTCGATGTCGTACATCGCTGGAAAGATGTACGGTTGCTTGCTGGCGACATTCAGCAGATCTCCATCTGCCATCAGAAGTTCTGAAATCGCAAAATAAGCATTGCTGTAATCGAAACTATCTTTTTTGGTGGAAGCGTCTGACGCTGATGCGGCAGCGTTTGATAGTTCAAACTTGGCTTCGGCGAACGCCCCCAGCTCCGGCTAAACTAAAGCCCTTAACCGCGAGTTTGGGCCAATTCGGGCAAGTTTGGGGGCCCCACCAGACCCTCGCGTTAGTTTTTGCGGCTGTCCCTAATCGCACCGTCCCTAATCGCAATCTTCCGCCCCCAAGAAAGCTGCCTCTATCGCCACTTTGGCGTGTGAAACCTATACAGGCCTGTGCCTTCGCCAACCGGGTCACAACGATTATCACTTTCGTTTGGCGCTGCGCGGACGCGAACCGCATTAATTTCTCAGCGAATAGGTTTTGTTCGTAATACAGGTTCTGTGCGCCCGTCTTTGAGTGCATTGGTAATACCCCCAGGCAAGGAACGCAAAGTGAATCGAAACTTTAGTAAAGCAGTAGGAATCATCGCGTTCCTTTTCGCGGCAGTCTTCTCCGCAAATAAAGCTGACGCTCAATCAAGCTACTCACCACAATATCGAATTTGGGATAGCGGGATAACGACCGTGCCTCAATTTAATCGATCTTCGTTCTATTCATCAGGCATCCAGTCGCCGCCAGCGTACAGCCGATATCACAGCCAGTCACCGGCTGCATCTCGGTCACCGCAATTCAATTCAGCGACCCGGCCCCAGCTCTCGAGCCGAACACTGCCATCGGCTTTTCAAGGCACCGCTTACATGCCTAGGCCCATCGTAAATTCACCAGCCTTTACTCCTAGCACCGCTCATGCAGTCGAATGCCAGGGCGGTTCATGACGCCGTCGATAACAACAACTTGAGTTCAAGTTAATCGACGTCAATAAATACAAATCATTTTAAAAGGTGTTAGCCATGTTGCTGACATCTTTTTTATTTGACCATGGCTCAATAAATTTTGCATCAAGCACAGGCCCTTGACGCTGCCCCAATTGCTCCTCCCCAAACACGCTAAACATTTGCTAATTGAAGAGCGTGAAAGCCATTTTCTTCCAGTGGCATTCATGACACGCTAGCAATTCGGCAAAACTTACCTGCATCAGGATTGATCTAAATTCGACAATCGTTTAATCAACACGACAATGACCAACGAGATCCTCCTTCGATCGCTCGTACGATCAACAAGCTTTCCTCTCTCAATCGCAAGCGCGCCAACACACATGTGCAGTAACAAAAATCACATTTTAAGAAGTAGCGGCGTCTACTTATTACTCTGCTTTGTGGTTTTGAATTCGATGGGGTGCTCAAGTTTCAATGCGCTAGAGAAACGAACCTTCGTAGCTGACGAAACTCTTCAACGCGTGCAAGTTGAGCGAGGGAGACCAAACCCGATTATCGACACAGCGGGACGAGCATTAGGTTTGCCTAATCGAATTGCGATCGGAAAAGCCGGAGTTGACAATCACCAAATTACTCAAGCAACGGAAATGGCGGTCGTCAATTACCTAGAACAAAACAGACTTGGCTCGGTCTTGGTCCGTTCGAATCAATACTCGCCGATTGGAGAGTTAAGAAGAACGATTGCAAACGATCGAATTCGTCCGATTTGGAAAACGACCTTTGGCACCTACAACTTGCTGAAATACACGTTGCTCCCCGGTCGTCTAACGGGCGGAGATTGGTACAACCCCTACTCAGATTCGCTCCACATTTATTCGGATGAGCCAACCTTGGCGATTTCGCGAGCTGCTTACGCCCAAGACCTGCGGACCCGCGTGAACCCTGGTGCCTACGCAGCGATAAAAGACATTCCGGTCGCCGGCTTGGCTCACGAAACGACCGCGACTCAACTTGCGTTGCAGTGGTACGAAGACAAGCCAGACCAGATCGACAATGCGCGCGAAATTCTATTGCCCAGTTATGGTGCCTCGGTAGGCGGACAAATCGCTTCGTTTGTGCCCTATGGCGAAGTCGTCGGCCGCATGATCGGCGGCGGGGCAGGGCGGATCGCCAGCGAAGTTAAAAAACGACGCTAACTAGAAGATCCCAATCACCAATCTGGACATGTGTTGTTAAGTTGCTTTATTCCGGTTTCGATTTGCTTTTGCAACCAAACTCAAACGAGCAATCACCGCTGTTGTCGGTCAGCACTGTGATCCGAACCGGATGAAGCCCCTTGCCCAATTTCAATACAGCCCGCTTTACTGAATTGGCTTCGTATCCAAAATCTGCGTCCAGAACTCCCGCTTCGTGGACCCGAACAAATCCTTTGGTTAGACACATAAAGTAAATCTCGTGATCACCTGGAGTCTCAACCGGGATCACCAGTTCAAACTCAATCGCTCCCGGTTTCTCCGTAGCCGTTGCCAAGGCGATTGGGTTCGCCTTAGGGTGAGTTCGAGTGACCGTTTCGAAAACTGGATCCAGCGTTGCCACGTTAGGAACGTGCGAAAAGTCGCCGTGGAAGTTTCGTTGCTTAATCTCGCCCGGTGCGATCCCTTCCAATTTTTCGTAACCAGGAATGGTAGCGTTGTCATAAGGACGCTTCGCGGATTGGTTTACAATTCGCAGCCGCAAAACACGATCCTTCATTTGTGCTTGTAGCTTCTTGAACTTATCGTCGGTGCCAGCAAGATTTTTCTCTTCGCCGGGATCGGTGTTCAAATCGTAAATCGCGAAAGGATCTGAATGCGATTTTATGTCCGTACGAATGCCTTTGTAGCCGTCCACGTGAATCACTTGCATCTGGCCGCGTTTTCGCAATCGACGGGACCTTAAGAAGTCCGGATAATTTTTTGTTTTACTATCATGTTGATACTCGACGTAAATCGTTGAATCGGGCTGATCACCGGCCTCTGTCAGACCAGGCACCAATGTAACACCGTCGCAACGAGCAGGTGCAGTGACGCCCCCGACATCGGCCATCGTTGCCATCCAATCGTGAAACTGCGATGGCTGGTTGTTGATTTTTCCCGCGGGAATTTTGCTTGGCCACCATGCCAAGGTCGGCATCCGAATTCCGCCTTCCCAGATATCGCGTTTTACACCGTCATAAGGGCCGTAAGACTGAAACGAAGTCGGTTGGTATTTTCTTTTAGACATATAAGAAACATTATGCGGCCCGTTGTCACTCGTGAAAACGACCAACGTGTTTTCCGCGATGCCAAGATCTTTCAGGGTTTGCAAAAGATCGCCAACGGCGTTATCAATTCGCCTGACCATCGTCGCAAACCGAACCTCCGTGTCCGACCAACCTTGAGTCGCATAATCAGGATGTCGGAACGAATCAATCTGCCCAGTAGCCGTGTTGATCATCTGGCCCGGCTTACCAACCCACTGCAACCCGCCGTCAATTCCTTGGCCTGCAGGGTAGGCAATCGTTGGAACCTGCAACGCAGCATGGGGCGTGTCGTAATTAAGGCACAAAAAAAATGGCTGCTTCGGATTCGATTCGCGATGATCAATGATCCACTGCTTACTTTTGGCAGTGAACAAGTCAGTGCTGTAGCATTTTTGCAAGCCAGCAGAGACCTCTTTGTCATTCCACCAAACTTCTTTTGTAGATCGATGAGCCTTCGAATTACCAAGCGACCATTGCTCAGCCGGATAGTGCAAGTGCCCGTCGCCGTGACGAACAGACCCATAAAATTCATCGAAGCCGCGTTTGGTTGGATAGCCCGGCCAGTCTTCAGCCGTTTGTGCGTCGAGCCCCTGCAGGCCGTATTTCCCAATCATCACCGTGGCATACCCGGCCGATCGCATCACGGTTCCCAGCGTGTGGTTATCCTCAAGCACTTTGTCAAACTGATTGTTTCGAATCACCGCATGGCCTTGATGCACACCAGTCAGCAACGACGATCGGCTAGGCGCACAAACTGGCGCCGGACAGTAGTGTGCTCGCAACTGCATCCCTTCAGCGGCCATTTTGTCTAGCAGAGGCGTTTTATGTTTGCGATCGTGCTTGGAGTTATTTTGATGGAATACCCCCAAGTCTCCCCAGCCGAGATCGTCGGTCAAAATGAAAATAATGTTCGGTTTTTCGCCCGCATCGTTTCCGACAACATCCGTATCAGCCAGCAAGGCTTGCGACACCCCCGAAGTAAACAGAGCCAGCAACGACAACAAGAGGAAAACAAACTTTAACATTCTGTACCAATCAAAACTTAATGCACGCGATAAGATGACAACCAAACAATAACAATCGAAAGTTTAACACAAATTCTCCTGCGATATCGAATCCAGAAACCTCAATAGTTCCAGCACAAAAGATACCGCAGGCGACACAAGCACTGCCCAGGAAACACAACCGGTACCATTGGGCAGTCAGGGCATATCCCATGAAGTTGATTGGATTGCTTTTTCATAACCCAATAAGCTTCCGGCCATGTCTCGCGCCAATCGGTATGACTTTGCTGGCCAGATCTATCTCGCTTTGAATCGTGGTAACGCTGGCCGAAACATCAATTGCGACTGGCCTTCCGGACCGCAGGACTGTGCAGCCACCACGGCCAAAAAGGCAAGGCTGGGAAACCATTCTAGTAAGCCCCAACAAAGAAACTTAAATCGCCAACTTGGCACCTGATGCGTTTGCCAACGCAAAAATTGAAGCCATTTTCTTTTTAGCCAAGTTTATTTGAGAGTTGTACAATTAGAGGATGAACCTAACCGTAGAATCTTCCGCCTTCGACCGTGCTGTTGCTCCAGTGCTGCGTCAGGTGATGCCGAAATTCCCGGGTAAAGAGGAAGTCAGCTTTGCTGCCGACTCTTCGTTGGCTTGTCGGATCGAAGAATTGGCGACCAAGTCCACCGAAAGTCCACCGAAGGTGAGCTAACCGATCAGGAACGCGACGAGTACCACGGGTACGTCCGGGCGAATAAGTTTATTGCAACCTTGCAACGCCAACTGCGTCGGCTTCTTAATTCACCAGCAGGATGCGAGTTAACGAATCGACGAAAATTCAGGTGCATGAACGAGCACGGTTTTGCTGCGGGTATTGTCAGCTTAAACAGGAAGATTCGCCACTTGGCGTCTTACGGGCCTTCGATTCATGGGTGGGCTTGGCGAGCGAAAACGGTCGCTACAATCATTTCAAATGCGCACATTGGCAGTCGTTTGGTTTGTTGCAGCGATCGCCGGG
>JALZWN010000301.1 GCA_023300235.1 Mariniblastus sp. | reverse complement strand
TGCAACTCAAATACCTGCAACTCAAATACCTGGCCACGGCAACAAGCCACCAGAAGCCTCCCCCATAAAAAAAACCGCAGTGGACGAGGCTACGATCTTGTAGCATCATCCACTGCGGTTAAATGAAACCGACAACGGTTTGACAACTCTGCAGCCCCGTTTACCGAGAGCTACTTAGCCGCTGAATCTACCTAACGTCCTACGGGACTTCGCGGAACAAAGTACAAGCCCCGATGAAGGTCGGATCTTCGACGAACAGCCGAGGAAACCCAAGGTTCTCACCGACCGGCACACGAACAATGACTTCCAGTTGAGGCGTATCTCGTTCGATGACTGCGGGGATGGTTTCAATTTCAAATCGACTTACGCCCATGGTATGCAAAACAAACTCCACAGACTCTTGGATATCTTCAGGAGTTGCACCAGGAACGATACCGGCACGAGCCCCTTCGTACGCCGCGCTTTGAGTCGCGTGCAACACCATACTCGTTCGCGCCAACTCGTAGCCGCCAAACAACAGTAAAATTAAAATTGGCAAGCACAGAGCGACTTCAATGGTCAATGCCCCAGTGCGAATCGAGCCGGATCGTTTTTTAGTATTTTTATTCTTAAACATGATAGGTTTTCTGATGAAGGCTTTGTCTTAAACAACTACAAGAGGAAATAATCAACAAATCGAATTACTCGATCAGGATCACTTCTAACTGGCGAGCGATCGTTCGAAATGCGTCGACCAGTTGCCCATTGCTCGTAGCGTGCAAATGCGTGCCACCGGTGTGCTCGGCGACTTCTCGCATCAAATTTTCATCAGCTCCATCGCTGAAGGTAATCGTATGAACCACAACATTGGCTGCTCGGCACTCTTCGGCAGCAATCATTGCATCGATACCGCGATTTTGATTACCATCGGTCATTACGATCATTGATCGCAGAGCTAGGTTTCGGGCGTTTGGATCGTTCAGCAACGAATCCAAACCAACTCGCATAGCATCCCCAATACCGGTAAAGCCTTCGGGCGTGACGCCTTCCAACGCGAATCGGATATCTTCGAGCTGCTTTGTTATATCAAGCAGTTTTTCTGGCTCCGAATCGTAAACCGTGAGCGATACATTCTCGACAGGCTGGGTAGCTGTCAGTTCATCAACAAAAACATCAACGCCGGCAAGCAAACTTTCAAACCGTCCGCCTTCGGCCATCGAACCCGATTTGTCTAACACCAGTGCAATGTCACGATCGAGTCGAGTCGCCGTGGCAGTCTGGACAGGCGAAAACGTGTCGACGCCAAAAATACCACCGAACAGCAAGTTAATCGATCCATTAGGCGAGCTATCGGTTCGCTCGCCGAGCACTCGTGCGGAGTTAGCAAACGTGGTTGCATCGCCCGGCTCAAAATTGCCTTCTTCGACGAACGAGAAAGAACCGTTCGGGTTTTGCACGGAAGCCCCAAATTCGATTTTACTGGGGTCCAGATCCAAAGGCTCGCCGGAAACCAGATTCAGCCTAGCGATGCTCAAAGCAGCATCGATCGCAGCGGCTCGGGACTCCGTTCGACCAATCGCTTCAACCGCTGCTCTAGCTGCTGCATCGGTTGCGGTGCGAAGTTCGCTACGCACAACGTGCATGCGGGCAATATCGACACCGATTACAGCCGCCACAAAAAGAAACACAAGCATTACTGCGATCAGTGGCAGCATCGCTCCTTTGCGGTCGGAACGTTGCGAGAGGGCGCCGAAGCGCAGGGATTTCTTGAATGCAATCGTCATGGGTCAACTTCTCGAATTGAAAGGACTTTAAGCGCGCTGAAGCTATGCTCCAGCTGTAGTAATAACAATCGCGAAAGGGTTCGACACCGAACCCGGTCGACTTTGACGTGCTTACGTGTGTGCTTAAAAGTCTCTCACATGAGAAACAAACATGACTGGTGGGCAACTCTGCCCGATACTAAAACAAAAAACTGAATGTGTGTGTATAAATTATTAGGCAGCGTAGGCTAGTTATCCAGCGATACCTCGAAAGATGTCGGCAAGATGGCCGCTACCACTGTCTTGAATTTATTCTCGAATCATCGACGCGCTGGTTTGCACGATTTGATTTTGAAAAGGACCAAATGGAATCAAACTATTGGCGTCGCCGGGAGCAGTAATGGTGATCGTAATCGGTTCGCCACTCGGTACACTAGCGATGTCCGACGGCGTGTACGCAACCGTAACGTCGGTAATGTTTCGACTTGCCGCAACCGCATCGATCACAGCCTCCACTTGCTCGGTGTCACCCGACGCGATGGCTACCTTCGCACCCTCATAAGCTGCCTGAACAAGCGTTTGCTTGAGGAACAGCAAGCTTCCCGCTTCGATCGTCCCAAGGACGACCAAAACAATCAACGGAAGACAAAGAGCAAATTCAACGACCGCAGCACCTTCGCGATTGGCACGAGATGCTTTTATCTTTCGGCGTCTAATCATGATTGGTAGTCAGAGAAAGCTGTGGGAAAGTGGTACGCCTTAAAGCCCGTGAGGGCTCGTCAGGAATTGGATCGTCGTACAGCTCAGCCAAACTACGAAGTAGTGACTGAAGCTGAACTGGTTGTCGCGTCTGGTATTGAAACGACTGGAGTGCCGTTGGCAGCGTGAAGCCGTTCGATTTCTTCTTGTTGGCTTTTCACGAGCTTCGCAACTGCGTTGAACTCTTCTGCAGCTTCCGCCCAGAAGTCGTCGCCACGGAACGAGCACTTAGACGTGTCGCCACGACTCAACTGCTGCAGGTGACGACGCAAGCGACCGACAGGACCAACAAAACGATTACTAAAGCGAATTGTGTCAAGCATAAAGCCTGGGAACAATGCTGCCATTACAATCGCAAACAGACTGAAGTCTCCCACCTGTTGTTTCAGGCGGTCCATTACCGGGATGTTGGAATCGCCAAGCAAAGTTTGCAGCAAGATGACTGAGCCACCTGCAACACAGAAAAATAACAACCAGTGTGAAAAAATCCTGCGAAGCAAAGCACCCTGTACTTTGTTGTCGACGAAGTTCTTTTTTCTTTTATGCTTAGACATAAGACTCTCGGGAAAGCGGAAATTACGTGTTTTCGAAACGAGGCAACAAATTGACTGCGTTTCGATTGATTTGTGTTTCTAAACCTCTGGGTAAGGCCACACCAAACATTCGGCGTTGCTGGAAGTCTACAACCCTACTTTGCCCATGCTGGAAAATTCTCCTTTCCCGGGCATATTATTATGCTTACCTAATCGCTACGACCTGAAGTGTTGCATTTTCGCAACAGCCCCAACGACACATGTTTTATGAGTTTGACTCGGGAATCGCCAAGAACACAAACACCGACTTTGGGGGCCAGTGCCCCCAATCAACCAACGCTAGAGCCCGTTTTTTATTTTTCGAGGCTGATTTTTCCACCAGTGAGAGGGAGACCCTGTAGCGATTCGATTGATTGTGGCGATTCCTTGGTGTGCAGCTTTGCAAAAATTGCGTTCAGAATCCGCTTCAAACGGACGATGATCAGTACAGTCCCGTTAATTAATTCAACATGCATTAGCGGATTACCAATCACCCCTTCAGGGACGTAGCTTCTCACTGAAGCCACACTAAGGACAAACCGATGAGTCTTAAATTTGGAATCTATTTGGTTGAACAGCGCGTCATCAGCGCGGAGCAATTCTGCGGGCTTGTAAAGATCCAGCAAGAGTCCTCTCACACAATGGCGACCATCGCCTTGCGGAAAAACCTCATGACAATCAAGCAAGTCAATAACTTGCTGACCCAAATGGAAACTCAGACGTCAATCTCGTTTGAAGATTTGGCCCTCGAAAATGGCATGATCGACTCATCAGACCTCAACATGATGAAACAGTCAAAAGAAGTCAGTTGCCCACCAATCCGGCAACTACTGGTCGAATGTGGCTTGCTAACTCAGCATCAAACCAAGGTATTGCTTGAACACTTCGAAAAGAATGGCTACACCAGCGTTCAGCACAAAGCAGCTTCCGCCACGATGCCAAAGCCAAACATCGGCAAAACACTGGCACCCAGCGCCAAACCTGCGGCCTCAATGCCACAACCAAAATTCCAACAACGTCGCCCAGTAATCCAGCGACAGCCGACCACCTAAGCAAGCTCGGCCCCAAGTCGACAACGCAACGCCATTTTCATCGCCAAAATGCAAAGAATCAGCGGAGCAAATAAGTAGAGAACCAGCTCGTCAAAGCATTCTCTACCTATCCTTCCTTTATATTCTTTCGCTTCTTTGCTTTCTTATCCTCCGCTTCGACATCGGCTATACTAGCGGGTTTGCTAATCACCCGCTTTGCCAGCCGACGTCATGTTCAAACTCCATTCGCCATTCCAGCCAAGCGGTGATCAGCCCGCTGCGATCGATGCGATCGCTAAAAACATCCTGAACAATCAGAAGCATCAAGTCTTGCTCGGAGCCACGGGCACCGGCAAGACATTCACGATGGCCAACGTCATCCAAAAGGTCAGCAAACCAACGCTGGTCATCTCTCACAACAAAACCCTTGCCGCTCAGCTCTACAGCGAATTCAAGGAATTCTTCCCGCACAACGCAGTGCACTACTTCGTCAGCTACTACGACTACTACCAGCCCGAAGCGTACATCCCGTCCCGCGACATCTACATCGAAAAAGATTCGTCGATCAACGACAACATCGACCGCCTCCGCCTCGCGACCACCAGCTCGCTAGTCAGCCGCAAAGACGTCGTCATCATCGCCAGCGTCTCCAGCATCTACGGCTTGGGTTCACCCGAAGACTATAAAGCCATGATGGTGGCAGTCAAAGTTGGCGAGACGATCGACCGGGACAAAATGCTGACCAAGTTCGTCGACATTCAATACCAACGCAACGACGTCTCGTTTGAGCGATCAAAGTTTCGCGTCCGCGGAGACAGCGTCGAAATTTGGCCGTCCTACGAAGAGTTCGCTTATCGAATTGAATTCTGGGGCGATGACATCGAACAGATTTCAGCCATCAACCCACTCACCGGTGAAACGATTGGCAGCGAGCAGCAAATCTACATCTACCCCGCCAAACACTTTGTCACCTCCGAAGCTCGAATCGCAGACGGCGTAAAACGTATTCGTCTCGAACTCAAACACCAACTGGATCATTTTCAAGAACAAGGCAAACTACTCGAAGCCCAGCGATTGAACGCGCGGACTCGCTTTGATATCGAAATGCTCGAAAACGTCGGCCACTGCCCGGGAATCGAAAACTACAGCCGCCACTTGGCCGGCCGTGAAGTAGGCGAACAACCTGAAACGCTCTACAACTTCTTCGACAAAGATTTCCTATTGATCATCGATGAATCGCACGTCACGTGTTCGCAAGTCAAAGCAATGTACGCCGGCGACCGCAGCCGAAAAGAAACCCTGGTCGCTCACGGTTTTCGCTTGCCCAGTGCGATGGACAACCGCCCGCTCAAGTTCGAAGAATGGGAAGGACGCATCAACCAAGTCGTTTATGTCTCAGCCACACCCAGCGACTACGAACTTGAAAAAACAGGCGGCGAGGTGGTCGAACAAATCATTCGTCCGACCGGATTGCTTGACCCGATCTGCGAAGTCGTCCCCGCCAGCGGCCAAGTCGCCCACCTACTCGAACAAGTCAAAGAACGCCGCGATGCCGGCGACCGCATCTTGGTCACCGCACTGACCAAGCGGCTCGCCGAAGACCTAGCCGCCTACTTTTGCGAAAACGGCGTCGCGACCAAGTGGCTCCACAGCGAACTGGATGCCTTCGAACGAGTCGAACATTTGCGGGACCTGCGACTTGGCACGATCGACTGCTTAATCGGCGTCAACTTGCTTCGTGAAGGACTGGACTTACCCGAGGTTTCGTTGGTCGCGATTCTGGATGCCGATAAAGAAGGTTTCTTGCGCAGCGAAACAGCACTCGTCCAAACCATCGGTCGTGCGGCTCGAAACGCAAACGCAAAAGTAATCCTGTACGGCGATCGAGTCAGCAAGGCGATGAAGCACGCCCTCGAAGAAACCGCTCGTCGGCGAAAGATCCAAGAAGCCTACAACACCAAACATGGTATCACCCCCAAAACGGTCTACAAAGATATCAAGATGGGCATCGAGCGGGATGCGGACGAACGCGATGCGAAGACTCGCGCCGCCAATGCAGCCAAAGACGTCGAACTGATCACCCAAGCCATGATCGACGATCTACAAGACCAAATGCTCGCCGCGGCAGAAAACTTTGAGTTTGAACAAGCTGGCTTTTTAAGAGACCGAATCTCGCTGCTTGAAAGCCACATCGGCGAACCGCTCGACGCCGTCGACTCGGCCAGCAAGTCAAAAAGCAAGGGCCGACGAGGAAAAGGGAAACGAAAAGGCAACCGCGTTCCTCGCCCCAAGCAAGAGCCTTAAGAAAAATCCCCCAGGTTTTCCCGAAGGGCATTCCGAGTATGCGGTCGCAGCTTAACGCACCACCGGCAGCACTTGCATTGCTTTTAGATCGTGCCCATCAACGTATCGCCCGTGGTCACCAGCTCCCCACGGCCCAACCGTCCCAAATCAATCAACCAAGAATCAACCGCGTTAGGCAATCCCGCGTTCGCAAACACGTGCCGTTGAAATTCCCCCGACCGATCAATGCACTCACAAGCATACTCGGCACCCGCAGACGGATTGTTGCGATATCGCTCTGCATACTTCCCCACGCCATCAGCCATCGCCGAATCGGCCTCCACCTGAGTTCCCGCAAGCCCCAGCGTACAACGCCGGAAAAACTCGATCGCAAAATCAGCGACCAACGCGATCCGCTGCCGCTTAAGATAATTCTCCTTCCCGGCCGCTTCCGCAAACGCAATCAACTGCTTGGCGAAATCGCTCGCGTGAGCGTCTCCCGAAGCAAGTCTTTGCAGTAGCGTCTGCCGAAACTCCATCACCTCCGGATCGGCAAGCAATAACGCTCGGCCAACCGACCCGCCCGCTGCAGCAGCCAGCACATCGTTCGGCAAGCTCGACGTCGCAGGCTCCTCATCGTCCGCCGTTCGCACACGATTCAAAATCTCCGTCACTTGTTGATCACTGAGCGGATCAAACCGAACGACTTGGCTGCGCGAAACGATCGTTTGCAACTGCCGCTGCTGACTCGAACCTAGCAAAATCAACAACGAGTTCGGCGGCGGTTCTTCCAGTGTTTTCAGCAGGCAATTCGCACTTTCAGTATTAAAAAAATCAGCGTCGTCGATGATCGCGATTCGGTGGCCGCCACAAAAGGGCTTCAAACCAATATCGTAAACCAAACCTTCTCGCCGACGCTTGTCACCTTTGCCGATAAACAACTCAACGGGCAAAATCGATTTCCCCTTCGGCTTACTGATCAACAGCAAATCCGGATGCGTCCGCTGCCTAACCTGCACGCAAGCCGGACACTCCTCGCACGCCGTCAGTGCTTCGATCGGATTGCGGTCGCACAAAACCGCTTGAGCCAGCTTCATCGCGAATGTACGTTTGCCGATTCCATCATCGCCCACAAACAAATAAGTACTCGCCAACCGATTCCGTGCTACGCTTTTTTGAAAACGCTCAAGCGCCGACTGATGACCGATGACATTGTCCCACGACATATTGTTTTTCCTTGAGATCAATTTAGCTGCAAAGTGGTCATTAAATCGTTCGACCCAATCGCTCGAACTGAAGTCAACACCTCGCCGTACTCAAAACCCGCCGTCGCCCCAACCGCTCCGGCGATCGAGCGAACTCGGTGATAGACATAATCCTTCGCCGGCGGAAACTGAGTCGCGTAGCAACGGATCGCCTCTAGCTTCGATTCAATAGCCGGCGTGATGTCGTGAACAAACTGCTTCGCCCCCACGCCAGACCATTCGTCTTCAAAAAACAAATGGTAATACAACTGGCGAGAAATCACATGCACCGGCAAGTCATCAAAGTACTGATCCCACTTACTTAACCGGCTATAAAATACCGCGCCGTCGGTGATCTGAGACGCTTGCCAATGATCGGGCGAAGCCATCGGCGTTTTGTGGTTCAGGCTCAGCACCAACTTGGGCCGGAAAATCCGAAACTGTTTCGCTAGCGCGATACGAGCTTCGAAGCTGTCGAACAATCGCCGGTTGGGCAAGTCCAACACGATCCGGTGCACCCCCAAAGTAGCCGCCGCCGCATGGGCTTCGGCGACCCTGATCTTGGGGTCGTCACAACCAGGAGTGGGTTCGCCGTCGGTCAGATCGATAATCCCAACGGAGATCCCTTGCGCAGCCAGCACCGCCAAGGTGCCGCCGCAACCGATCTCGCAGTCGTCAGGATGAGCCCCAACGGCGATGATGTCGAGTTGTTTCGGCGGGGTGTCAGGTTTGTTCATGATGTTCAAAATATGTCAGTAACTCGTTTTGGTAAAGGGTTCGACTACGACTTTGATGCCGGATTTGGCGATCGCCGACGGCTGGATTTTGTTTTCGCCGGCGCCGAGCAAGAATCCATCGTTGACATCGGGGCTGGGAAATTGAAAATCATGGTGGCTCAGGCTCATCAGACCGCCACCCGAAAAACACACCTCGTCGGCCAACCAGTCCCCTGTGGACGCTCGGCAGGTTCCCAGCTAACTCACGATATCCTTTTTGAACCCAACCACCACCGACATTACTCAACCCCCTATCGCCGACTCCATCGCGGGTCGCCGCGTGGCGTTCGTTGGTAAACTTGGCGGCGTCAATCGCAAAGAAGCTCGATCAGTCGTTCGACGCCTGCAAGGCACGATGGTGGATCCGATCGACACTTCGGTTGATTTGATCGTCGTCGGCGCGGACGTGTTCCCGAGTGCCGATCCTGAGCACTTGCTGGAGGATTCCGTTCTGCAAGCGGTGGCTGAACAAAAAATCAAAGTCATCAGCGAGACCGAGTTTTGGCAGATCACGGGCGTGGTCGAGCAAGAATCTGACGTTGGCGAACTGTACACCCCGGCGATGCTGGCGGACCTGCTGCAAGTTCCGATGACGACGATTCGCCGTTGGCACCGACGCGGCTTGATCACCCCGACGCGGCAAGTCAAAAAGCTACCGTATTTCGACTTCGAAGAAATCGCGTCCGCACGCCGCATCGCTGCCCTGGTTGCCTCTGGAGTAAACTCGACCCAAATCGAAAAACAACTTTCACAGCTAGCCGACCTTTACCCGGATCTCCAACGGCCACTGTCGCAACTATCGATCATCGTCGAAGGCCGTAAAGTCCTGCTGCGTCATGGTGAAGGCCTGGTCGAACCGAGCGGGCAGAAGCGTTTGGATTTCGACAGCGTGGTCGCCGCTGACGCACCGATCGATGCTGACCAACCAGCAACGATCTCGTTTGCCAACGCGAGCGAGGACGGCCTGCACAGTGAATACCTCGTGGCTGAAGCGGCAGGGGAGTTTTCGTTTGGCGCCAACGGCTTGCAAAGCAGATCAGATTTTTTGCAGCTGGCGATTGACCTGGAAGACGACGGCGAATTCCAAAGTGCGATCGATGTGTACCGAAGTTTGTCGCTGGCTCAAGGACCATCGGCGGACGTGAGCTTCCGAATGGCCGAACTGCTGTACCAAGTAAACGATCTCGCCGCGGCGCGAGAGCGGTACTCAATGGCGGTGGAGTTCGACGAAGCGTTCGTCGAAGCGCGGGCGAATCTTGGCTGCGTACTGGTTGAACTTGGCCAAACCGAATTAGCGTTGGCCACGTTCGAAGGGGCGTTAGAGCATCACCCGGATTATCCCGACGTTCATTTCCATCTAGCCAGGCTGCTGGACGAAATCGGCAGCGACCAAAAAGCATGGCAGCACTGGGCTCGATTCTTGGAACTAACGCCAAGTGGGCCTTGGGCGGATGAAGCCCGCCAGCGAATCGAAGTCGAGCAAGCTTAAGGATTGCCAGTAAGCGATTTGGCCCATTCAAAGTTTCGCTTTTTGCTGCGCTTTTAGTTTCGCTTTTTTAGACGAACTTAAATGGCGGACTTCTCTGGCAAAGCCACGACCACACCAACACCAACACCGCCCCCCAACAAGGCGGGGCAGGGCGTTCGCCGAGCAGTCTCGCCGAGCAGTCTCGCTAAGTAAGGAATCTATCCAGTAACGCTCATTCACTTTTTCTGAGCGTTTTTCTGAGCGTAGAACCGCGCCGCAGAGGGTAACGGTTCTAAAAAATCAAATTTATCAGTGACGCTTGCCCTTATTTTGCCACACACAATTGAAATCAAAGTGAGCCGCAAAGCCGACGTTAACATTACCAAATTTTCGTCGACCCTCCTCCTTGAGTTTGTAAAACTCAAGACTGCCCCGCCACTTCCTGATTCCCTACCCTTGAAAGGAAGATGCCATGCAATTCAACAAATTGTTTCGACGCTCTCAACGTTCCAGAGCCTTTACACTCGTGGAACTCCTGGTCGTTATCTCGATCATTGGAATTCTTGTCGGCATGCTTTTGCCTGCCGTCCAAGCCGCCCGCGAAGCTGCTCGTCGCATCAGCTGCCTAAACAACTTGAAACAGTTGACGCTGGCCCTGGTCAACTATGAAACTTCTCATCAACGTTTCCCTGCTGGCAGTGGACCGATGAACCTTCAAGGCGGTTCGCTATCAAATTTCGGTGGCAGCTGGTTAGGCGAAATCCTTCCCCAAATGGAACTGCAGAGCTTGGCAGATCAATTGGCAACAGGTGAAGCGGCCTGCCAAACCAATGATGACATGACACACAAGTGTGCTCAGATGGCCATTCCCGTCGCAGCTTTCTTTTGCCCTTCGGCGACATCAAAAACCGAAACTGCCTCGGACCCAACCTTTGGCGGCAGCACCACACACTACATTGCCTCTGCCGGCCCAAGCGTTGATGGCCAAAAGACCTACGACGTTTACGACACCGGCTCTCAAGGCCAAGGGGCCATTGGAACCGAGGGACTGTTCTCACCCTACGCCCAACGAAACTCGTCGGTAGCATTTTACAACAGCAGAAGAGCCGTCACCTCAACCGACGTTCAAGACGGAATGTCCAACACCATCGCACTCGGAGAATCTTCCCGCAGCGACACCAACGGATTCGTTGGACATCGAACTGGCTGGACGTTTGGATCGCTAGGCGGCCCGGTTTCTGACAACGGAACGACCGGGTTTGCCCCACTCGCAATTTTTGCGGTGACCAGTGTTGGCGTAGATGGGATCAATGAGTACCGAGACTACCTTACCGATGTGAAGTTCCGAAACTCGCATTGCTTTAACAGTCCTCATGCGGGCGGTTCACAGTTTGCATTCGCAGATGGGTCCGCCAAGTTTATTACTGAAGATATTGAAACAGAACTACTGCGGTCTTTGACCAGCGTCGATGGCTCAGAGACTGTTCAATCAAGCGAGTATTAATTGCAAACGACGTCAATTGTGCTGGCCCGCCTTTTCCGCGGCCAGCACAATTGCTTTGCACCTCAACTTACTAGCAGGCAACAAGGCGGCAACCCAATTGCCTACGCCCCCGCCGTATGCGTTCTGCCCCAAACCTCGCACTACCCACGCGTAAATGCGACCAACCGTTGAGAGAAATAAGAAAAAGGGAGGGGGAAGCGATACGATCACAGCCCCAAGCAAACTGCCAGGATGCCCCAGCCTGGGTGCTACGCTCGCTAAAGAGTTCCGATTTTCAGGAATATCCGGATGTTGGCGTCAGAGAAAAACTGTTCCGTCAATTTTTTAGACTCAAGCTATTGGATTCGATCGCTCGCTGGCTAATCTTCAAATCACGACCCACAGACTTTTCTCACCCACACACACTGCAAGGCAACATGACTTCTCACCACGCATTCAAGATCCATCTGACTCTTTTCTTGGTCCTATCGCTATTCACCGCTAACGCTTTCGCTCAAGAAAACGTTTACGAATCCACTGATCCGGCGATTGGATTTAACTTAGTTAGCTACGTACACGGAGACCCCGACGAGCTACTAAATTACAACACCGCGATCGCAGAAATGGCCAGCGTCAACGCTAATCACGTTAACTTGGTTGTATTTCGCAAAGTGCTTGCCAGCGGCAAATTTGATCTAAACAGTGGCCCTTCCCTAAGCACGATTTTAAAGGCATCCAGCAAAGCCAAATCCTTAGGCTTAAAAGTAACGATCACGCCGATCTTCGAAACCGAATCAGAGTCTGGCTGGCGTGGTGCTTGGAACCCAACGGGAACTACTCGCCGTAACTTCCGCATTGCCTACGCCAGAAACTTGGCAGCTCTGGCCAAGATCGCAGCATTGTCTAACGCCGACAAATTGAACATCGGTTCTGAAATGGTCGCGTTCGTTAATGAGCCCATCAATCGCCGATACATGTGGGGATTGATCAATCTCTCGAAACGATTTTTCAAAGGCGAAATAGGTTACAACGCGAACTGGGACAACTTCCAAAGCACCGCCGTTGAGAAGATCCTCTGGGCCCACCCAAGCATCACGACCATGTCAGTTAGCATGTACCCGTACCATCGCTTGGCTTCGGTCGAGGAAGCAGATCAGTCACACGTAAACCCACAAGAGTTCGCTGAAAACGTAAAAACACGCTGGCGTTCTATGATTACAGATGAGCTACTTGCTTATGCCAAAACGCGTAAAAAAGGTTTAGGAATGCCACTGGAGATTGGTGAATTTGGAGCGGTTCCATTCAACCGTTCTGCTGCAACACCTGCTGACTTCCAGCCAAGCGAAGAACTAGACGTTGCGGAGCAAGAGGCTGTGATCATGGGACTGATTCGATCTGTCGATCAAATGTGCACCGAAATCCCAGAAGTAACAATCTGGCAGTGGGGAATCGGCGACGTGTCTGACCGGTTCGGCTTAAACCCCTTCCACGATTCGCCTCAGCAAGCAACCGCGTTGGAGATTACTGACTTCATGCAACACTGCGTCGAAGTAGAGCTACCGTAGGCAGCTGGAGACCGCTGACTTTCAGTTTGCTAGTCATTCACTAGCCGAACCCACAGCCCAAACTGCCAGACAGTTCTTCTAGCCCAGCCTAAGAATCGAAGATTCGAAAAGCTGGGCTAGATTACTTTGGTACGTAGCACGGTGTCATCAGATTCTGCCCCACAACTCGCCCCACCAAACACAGCCTCTTATCCTCATCTGACTTCGCGATGAAATATCCTGTGTCGCAGATCAAGCCGAAGCCGTCTGGCAATCGCTGCAACAAATCATCGACCTGATCACTGCTGGTGATAATCAACGCATCTTCATTCGTCGCGACGAATTGGTTCAATCGCAGCCAAGGTGCTTTCTTCCAGAACTTACGCGGTTTTGACTTACTTGGTGCCCCACTGGCGAAGGTTTCCACCGGCCCCTTTTCGACATGCAATTCGACAATCGGCTTCTGGCAGTAAAAAACCCAAGTCGACTCATGGCAACCATAAGTCGCGACCGGACCGCTGCGTTTTTGAGCTTCATCCAAAACGGTCATGCAAGAACGCTCTCGATCCACCACGACACTACCAAAATCAAACGCCGCAATCGCCAACGCCACCGAGCCGATACAGTAGATCGAAACCAAACGACGACTCCTCTGCTGCCGCAACTCCCACAGCAACCACGCCGCTGCGATCATTGGAATCAACCCCAGCACCGCCAACCATCGAACGCTCGGCAAGTACTGGCCTACTCCGACCCACACACCAGCGGAAATCAAAACGCCGCCAATGCCCAAACCTGCGAACGCGGCATAAAACCAAAACCGCCCAACTCGCATCGGCATCGCTCCATCCACACGGCTCCATCGTCGAGCAAAATCGACCAAGCAACTGGCCGCCAAAATCGCCAGCGCCGGATAGCAAGGCGTCACGTAGCTGGCCAGCTTTGTTTTTGCAATCGTGAACGCACCGACTTGCACCCCCACCCAACACAATAAAAACAACGTCGCCGTTGGCCAACGCTTGCCTTCAGGCGATTGACCGACTGGTTTGAACAACCCGATCACCGCCGGCCCCCAGAGACACGACCAAGGGAAAAAGCCAATCAAAATCGCCAGTGGATAAAACCAAACGCCGCCGCTGTGGTTCTCCATCGCCTTCGTCGCTCGAACGAAATGCTCGCCGACGAAAAACTGCTGTGTAAAATCGCCTTCGGTGCGGAGGTGCACCCACACAAACCACGGCAACGAAATCGCAACAATGATCGCCGCCGCCGTGAACGGACGCATCGTCCAGAGTGTTTTGCCAAAGTGACTCGGATTGAAACAACGAACAAACTTCCACGCAAACGCTAGAACGTTACCTAGCCAAGAAGCGCCCGGCAACAAACCGCCCTGGCTGGAAGCCGCTTCGTTGTCTGCAAACGCTTCGTTATCTACAAACGCTTCGTTATCAGAAGCCGCCTCATTATCAGAAAGCGTTTTCCACAAACCGAACATCCCGACTATCGCCATCGGCAACAGGAACCCGATCGGCCCTTTGGCCAACACACCCAACCCCATCGTGACGTAGGCCGCCAGCACGTACTTGTTGTTAGCCGGAAAGAATCCTTGCCATTGCCCGTCGTCGTTTTCCAAACCTTCATTTGGTTTTGGAAACGCCCCCAGCACAAAAAACATCAGGCTCAGCGTTCCACAAAACACCAACACCGAATCCGGCGTGGCCGCTCGGGCCGCCACCACGAACATCATGCTGGTTGCCAACGCGATCGCCGACACAAACCCAATCACTGAATCAAACAAGCGGCGACCGATCATATAAGTCGCCAGACACGTCCCCACCGCCAGCACCGCCGACCAGAACCGGGCCGAAAACTCATTCACCCCGAACACGCCATAAGCGGACATCATCAGCCAGTACAGCAACGCGGGTTTGTGCGGTCGCAGCTGGCTATTGAAAATCGGCACCACCCAATCGTTCCGAGCCAGCATCTCTGCCGCGCAGCCGGCGTTGCGAGGTTCATCGCGATCCCAAAGTCGCGGAGCCCCTAAATTAGTAAAGAACACCGTGATCGTGACCAGCAAGATGATCGCGACCTGGCCCGCAGTGCCTCTCATGATTTGGTTTCCTAGTAATACAAATACGTAGCCG
>JALZWN010000300.1 GCA_023300235.1 Mariniblastus sp. | reverse complement strand
TTGCTGAGCCAATCAAAAACAGGACAAGGTAACGCTCGAGGTTCGGGACGTATTACGTACGCCTACGATGAGCAAAGTCGTCTGGTGGAGGTGCGCCGATTTGATGCCGCAGGAGTTGAGCATCTGGTAGAGAGGCGTGAGTTTGAAGGTACACGTTCTCAACCTGTACGCACCTATAAGCCTAGCGTGAATCCTGACGGTGAGCGCGTAAGCGAGATCGTACGCGACGCGCAAGGACGTCCAGTTACCGTTATTGAGAGAGGCTATGCCCCTTGGGTATCGTTGCCGGGTGAGCCTGAGTATGTGGAAGTTAGCAGCGGTGCAAGGCAGTATCGCCCGATTGAACGTATCTCCGAGCTGACATACAACAGTCAAGGTCAAGTGGAATCGATTGATGGGCCGCGGATAGGCGTGGTAGATATTACCTCTTACCTCTGGGATGAACAAGGAAGACTGATAGGTATCGAACCTGCGGAGAGTCCGACAATTCAACTATTCAACTTTGATGCTCTGGGGCGACCTACCGCCTTACAGATTGGCCAGCAAAGCCCTTTCCAAGTTACCTACGGAACACGTGGAGAGATACTGGAAGTGAAGCATAGAACGACGCGTGTCACTTTCAGCTACGACGCTGAAAGGCGTCTGGTGTCTTTTACTGATGGTGACGGCCAAATTACCCAGTTAACAAACGACGAGGCGGGACGTCTTACGTCTGTCACTGGCCCTTTTGGTCGAGTACTTAGAACGCAATACGACAGTGAAAGCCGTGCATACGATAAATCGGTTCGGGACATCGATGGCTCGCTAGTGCAAGCATTGACAATGGTTTTCGATGACAACGGTCGGATCACTGAGCAGAACGATCAGCGACAGAGTGCTAATGGAAATATAAGGAATAACCGAACGCTACTTGATTATGACGTCGATGGTGAGTTCGCGGGTGCCACGGATCTTGCCAGTGGGGCAAGGATAGCCGTGGAGCTTGATTTGTTAAACCTGACGAGGGCGTGGATAGCGCCAAGTGGGGAACGAACCACTTATCTCTTTGATACGGTTGGACAAGAGGCGGGTCTTATAGATGCTCGTGGAAACGAGACGGCACACTGGCGAGATGATTTTGGTCGCCGGACTGCAATCATCAGTGCCGATACTGGGCGTGAACGACTTGAACGTAATGCAGCAGGCGATGTGGTGGCCCGAGTGCGTCAAGACTCAGGTACCACTTCATATTCTCGTGATGCCGCAGGGAGGCTACTGACTCGCCTCCATTCAAATGGAGTATCTACCCGGTTTACCTATGATGAGCTGACGGGTCAGCTTGCCTCTATTGCGACGGATAAGGTGGAGGAGCGATTTATGTACAACCGGGATGGCCAAGTGCTAGTCCATGTTCGAAAGATTGATACTCATCAGTTTGAGACGCGCTGGAAGTACGGTGTACGTGGACGGATAGTTGAGCAACTGCTTCCTGATGGCCAAACGCTCAATTACTATTATCACGACAGTGGTCCGAACGTGGGTCAATTGCGTGCTATCACTCGCGACCGTTTATTGGGGTTTGATGAGCAGACAGTGGTGTCAGACATTGATCTGGAGAAACGTGACGGATCGACTGGCTGGTTGTCCCATAACAATTTGCGCACAGACATTCGGGTTGCTGCTAACGGTGAAGTGACCGCAATCGATACCCACAGTGTGCTTGGCTTGCAATACGAGTTTGATGACCTTGGGAAAATTGTCGGTATCACTGAAGATGGGGACAAGCGCAGCTTCGCCTACGATGGCTCGAGGATCAGTCTTGCAACAAGCAAGCAGGCGGAAATTCGTTACGTTTACGATTCCGTGGGAAATCGCCTGTCGCGCGAAGAGATATTGGCAAGTGGTGAACGTAGCGTTGATCGATACACGTATGCTAATCCAGGCTCGGGTAACCGCCTGATCTCGACATTCGATTCAACGCTCGGGCTCAGCGAACAATACGGCTACGATTCTGCAGGATCACCCATCAAGCGTGGTGAGATAGAGACTGTCTACGATAATGAACGGCGTTCAATACGCGTACAGCAATACGATAGGCTTATTGCCGAATATACCTACAACGGCTTTGGAGAGAGGGTTAAAAAGGTCGTCTATAACGAGGGTGTTGCCCCGACGGTTACCTATTACCTCTACAGCCACAATGTACTGATTGCTGAAGCGAATGAGTTGGGAGTAATTACAACCCAGTATCTGTACCTTGAGTCTTTTCGTCCTGTGGCACAGCTTAAAGGTGATGCCATTCATGCGATCCATACGGACCATCTGGGTTCGCCATTGCGAATGAGCGATGATAGTGCTGAAATTATCTGGTCAGCCAGCTACACACCGTTTGGACAGGCGACAGTGTCAATAGAGACACAGAGTTTGCCATTGCGTTTACCGGGGCAGTACTTTGATGCTGAGACCGGTACGCACTATAACTATTTCCGCGACTACGAGCCTAGTCTGGGCCGGTACCTTAGCGCCGATCCAATAGGGCTGACTGGAGGCATCAATGCCTATGGCTACGTGGATCAGGATCCACTGCGGTCGATTGATCCGCTTGGCCTGTTCGTGTTGACTGAGTACTACAGAGCTTTGTTGCAGGCAGGTACGATAGCTGCAGCTGATGGTCCGTTGCCTGTTGGTGATGCGCTAGCTGCGGCTTTCCTTCTGACGTTTCTCATTCAGGACCTTAACTCGATGCCAGATCTGTCGCAGGCGGATCTGAGGGAAAACTACAACGCCGTCATGGCGCAAGTGCGGTTGTATGAACCAGGTTTCGGGGACGCTCATAGTGGTGATTGGAATCCTAGTGAGCAGGAATTGAGGGATTTAACTGATCGGCTCATAACGCTGCAAGGCAACTACATTTGGGATTTTGAAACGCTTGGTTCTTGCTTTGCTGACTTTGATCAGGACACGTATGAGAATGCTCGTAATGCCGAAACGATACGAGGTTTGATTGGTCAGGGGGTGGAAGATGCTATTGCATTGCAAGACCAACCATTCAATGATTTAGATGAGGCTGCGTATCAAGATTACACAGCTAACGGAGGCAGAAGGACTCGAGCAGATTGGGAGATAGCGGGCAAGCCTGCTAATTTACTTGTGGAACGACTGTCGCTTACAAAGGGTTCTGCACGTGCAAGGCTTGACAGAGAATTGGGTGGAGAAGTGGGGGATGGGTTGGCTGCGCACCATATTATTCCTCTAGAAGCTATTGACAGATTTCCGGAATTAATGCGAAGAGCTGCCGAAGGAGGGTTTGATATAAATGGTGCAGATTCAGGCCTATTACTAGGACCAGCAGACCATGTTGGGGGGCATCCGGTTTATAATAGTAGAGTGCTAGCTGAGTTAGGTGCTATCAGAGTTTCATTGTCGCCACAGCGAATAGCAGCGGAGGTAAAAGAAATTGTTGATAGATGGATAGAAAATATAAATAACCGTGTAGACGGTCCATGGCATTAGAAAAGGTTCATATGATGAGTAAAGAAAATAGTTGGTTTAATAACTGGAGTGTGTTTGTTGCACAATTGATTGAATTACTTGATAGTGGCGCAAGTGATTCGGAGATATCTGCTAAGTATCGAGATCAATCGGTAACGTGGGAAGGAACGATTACTTCTATTGACCTCGACGAAGAATATGTACCAGGGATCTCTATGTCGATGGGATTGCGTGAGGTTATGATGGCCAACGGGCGCTTTTTAGATGCTGACCATGTGGCGCTTTTAATTGAAGGAGATTGGGCGGATTCGTGGAGAAATTGTAAGGAAGGTCAGCGCGTTAGGTTTTCGGCTATCATCCCGATTAGTGAGACTACACGCCCTGAGATAAATTTTTCTCAATTTGAAAATGATCCCCTTGTGGGCTTGATGCTAGGGCTAAAAAACTGTAAAAAATTGGCTAATGTAGAGTAGAAAAGGACCAAGTTTTCAACCGCAGTATCGGGCAATGCTTGTGCAGTAAGAAGAAGTTCATTTGGGTGAAGATTCCACCGTCAGCTACTGAATCAAAGACCAAGGAGACAGAATAAATGGCATCACCAGATTTACTCGTGCTTATTAGAGATTTAGAATCTATCCAGCCTGAGGAATTCGATGAAAAGGTTCTGTTATCTGTTGGCGCAAAAAAGCTCTCACGAGTATGCGAGGCGCTGGATGTTAGAGATGATTTTGACGATTGGGCAACGCCACTTTTCCACACTATGGAAAGACTAGATGATTCGGTTGATCTTGGGTCTCCGGGGCCGATAGTGGATGTGCTGGAGAATCGGGTACCGCAGTATGAAAGCTACCTCTTTGAGTCAATAACAAGAAAACCGACAGCTCTGGCGGTATGGATGGTTGATAGGCTTCTGCGAACCGGTGTGCGAGATGATCGAAGTAAATGGTTAAAGCTGCTGCAAGGGGTTTTGGAGAGTGAGGGAGCTACAGTTGAAACAAAGGAGTGTGCGGAGCAGACTCTTGAAGAAGAAGGGTAAGTTTGCGTTTTGATTTTCCTTTGAAGTGTTCAAGTAAGATTAGACACTTTCACGCTGTTTCGCGTAATTCACGTTCTCGTCTTGCCGAGGTTGTACAGTCTAGCGTTGAAAACAATCTCACCGTATTACAAAATCCAGCGATGTACTGACTGATGTCCATCATTGCGACTTTGTGTGTTGGGTAGATTTTTCTACGAATACGCTCAGTTTTCAAGTTATGGAAGAATCGTTCGACGGCAGCATTGTCTGAACAAGTCCCACGATTACTTGCCTCACCGGAGGCATGAGCCAGGCAGTACAAAAATCTGCCGACTCGCCGCTGCGCCGCGAATTTAGCCGCGTACTCAGAGACGTGCGTGCCGGTCGTACCCGTGCAGAAGCACTCAGAGATATG
>JALZWN010000299.1 GCA_023300235.1 Mariniblastus sp. | reverse complement strand
ATCTTCGAAGTTTTAGAAGCGGTCCGGCAAGCAAGCGGCGCCGGTACACCCAAGCGTTAGCTAGGTGTGGCGACAAGTGCTTCCGCCCCGCGATCGGGCACAAGACAGGCCCAAAGGCGGCCGAGGCATGACACATGGATCCCTGCTGAGGGGCCTCATCAGCCGAACCTTTTTCCGTCCATAGAGTCTAGAAAAGCCATTGACGATCCGAGCCTCAAGAAATTAAGATACCGGCGTCAATTTGAGCGGACGTGGCGGAATTGGCAGACGCGCTAGGTTGAGGGCCTAGTGGGAGATAATCCCGTGGAAGTTCGAATCTTCTCGTCCGCACTTTTGATTTTCTTTGCGTTTATTTGCGTATCTGTACGCACTTCTGAAGAATGACTTTTGATTGCCAAGACGCCTTTTGATTGCCAAGAACGCTGTTACCGAGGCTGAGCAAAAAGAATCGCGGTACGAGGCACTAGCCGACTCGGCTTTTTCACTTGCTTGCAATCACGGTTTCTCTCAAACACGCTTGCCAGCCTGGCCACGCAAAAGCAGATGGCGATTCCAGGCATAGGAATCGCGAAACTAGCCAACCGGCCGTCCGCATTGTGAACAAAATCAGCAACGGGCAACCAGGTCACGGCTGCACTAAGAATCTACCCGATTGCAAAAACGGTTGCAGGTCGCAGCTTTGATTGGCTTTGACCTAGATCTTTTATGGACTTCAAACCAACCGCATAAAACCTTCCGCTCGATACTCCTGGCTGGCGTTATCGAACGAGGTAAATCGGTAGTCAATCAAGGGCCGCTGCGGACACGAATGCCCTCGCTACCTATCGCCGCACAACAATCCGTGCGGCTTAAGATCAAGCCGCCAGATTAAAAGATGTTGGCAACAAAATCGAACGTCTCTCTCGCACTTTCGCCGATAGCGATGACAGAGCCGATGCAAACCAGCACAATAAGAGCCAACATGATTGCGTATTCAACCGCAGTTGGACCATCTTCTTGCTTTACAAAGTTGACGATAAGTGATTTGACGTAGTTCATTGTATTTTTCAAAATAAGAGGTGAGCCATGTGCACTAATCAGTGCGACATTACTGAAATATAGGACTTAGTTTGTAAGATGCTGGTTCTCATTTGAAAATCTGCAGATCTAATCTCCTACGCACACCTAAATTCCATTAAAATCCCGACCACCCTGCCATACCCTACAATCGATTCGTAGTTCGGACATCCCATGATTCTGCACGTCGACATGGACGCCTTCTACGCAGCGATCGAACAACGAGACGACCCAAGCTTGATTGGCAAACCAGTCGTCGTCGGCGGATCCCCCACTGGCCGCGGCGTCATTGCAGCCGCCAGCTATGAAGCTCGCAAATTCGGTTTGCACAGTGCCATGCCCGGCGCCCAAGCAATCCGACTGTGCCCGCAAGCGATCTTTATCAAACCGCAGATGCAAAAATACGCGGACGTCTCAAAACAAATCCGCAAGATCTTCAACCGCTTCACGCCCGTCTTCGAACCATTGTCACTCGACGAAGCATTCCTTGACGTCGCTGGCAGCGCAAAACTCTTTGGCGACGCCGAGAAAATCGGGCGAATGATCCAATCGACCATCGCCGAAGAACTCCAACTCGTCGCCTCCGTTGGCGTGGCGCCCAACAAGTTCATCGCCAAAATCGCCAGCGACTTCGACAAACCCAACGGCTTCGTCGTCGTCCAAGCCGCGGAAGTGACCGATTTCCTGGATCAATTGGATATCTCTCGCGTTTGGGGTGTCGGCCCCAAAACCCAAAAAACATTCCAGCGACTAGGCGTGCAGCGAATTGGGCAACTGAGAAAACTCCCCAAAGCAACGCTCCAACAACTGTTCGGCTTGAACGCCGACCATTTCTGGCGTCTCGCCCGTGGCATCGATACTCGGCAAGTCGTCCCCGACCGCATCGCCAAAGCCGTCGGTCACGAATCAACTTTTCCGCAAGACATCGACAGCGACGCCGTTTTGGACAGCTGGATCTGGGAGTTAGCCGATCAGGTTGGCAGGCGGCTGCGACGAAATCAGATTCGCGGCAAAACCATTCGCGTCAAGATTCGCTTTCACGACTTCCGCACAATCAGCCGCTCAAAAACCATCACCGCTCGCACCAACGCCTCCCGCCAGATCGCCGAAACCGCATTGAACTTGCTCCGCACCGTTCGAAATGAACAACGAGATTCGATTCGTTTGCTAGGGGTCAGTGTTGGTGGGCTTTCGGGTCAGTCGAACCAGCAGCAATTATTGTTTGGCCAAGAACAAGACCAGCAGACAAAGCAAATCGATTCAACCGCCGACGCCATCCGCGACCGCTTCGGCAGCGCCGCAATGAAACGCGGATCGACCTTGGACCGATAGCAACCGAGGATGCGAAGCACGCAATGGAAGCCCGCTGCGCAAGCAAGGATCGCAATGTTGCCTTTGCCTCCGTGAAAAAAACGCTACCTTCGGTGGACGTTCACAAAGCGGTTGGCTCTGAATAAACAGGTGTCCTTTAGGCCCGCGTTTACCCAAAGAACTGCTGAGGCGTGACTGGACGAGAGACTTGTCAAGTGCACCTTACCTTTGTAGAAATCCGGTCCTGCTTGTGCGCCCATGCAAACGCTCTTTTACACAGTAAAAGGCGACTATCGCCCGATCCATCGCGAAGCCATCCATCCCATTCGCGTTTATTCCCGTCCATTGGCGGTTTGAAAAAAACTAACACCAACCTACCGCAACCGCGACGCACTCGTCCCATCGGCGATCCGATCAACCGTATCCACCGCCGCTTGGCGAATCGCGTCTTGCCAATTCAGCTTTGCGTATTGATCTTTTTCATAAGCAAAAATCACGCCTCGCGAGCTATTGATCAACCCACCCAAACCATTTTCATCCAACCCACCCGCCACGTCACTCGCCGTGCCCCCCTGAGCCCCAAAGCCGGGGATCAAAAACAACGTGTTCGGCATCCGCTCTCGCAACTCTGACAGCTGTTCCGGGTAAGTCGCCCCCACCACCGCACCGATGTTTCCGTAACCAGACTTCCCGATATTATCCGCGGACAATCGTTGGATTTCATCGGCGACTAAATGATAGATCGGCTGATCATCTTCACACTGAGCTTGAATCCAATCGCTACCGGGGTTGCTAGTTTTGGCCAGCACGAACAAACCGCTACCGGTCCGGTTGGCCGCATCGACAAACGGCGTCAACGTATCGTCACCCATGTACGGATTAACGGTCAAACAATCACAGCCCCAAGCCGATTCGGGTTTTGGGCCAAGATAAGCAGCCGCATAAGCTTGAGCCGTCGACCCGATGTCGCCGCGTTTAGCATCCATCACCACGATCAAACCTTTATCAACCGCGTAGTCGACCACACTCGCCATCGCCACGCAGCCAGCCGGTCCTAGTTGTTCAAAGAAAGCAGCCTGAGGCTTCACGGCCGGCACCAGATCGGCAACCGCATCGATCACCGCCATCCCGAATTTGGCAAACCGTTCCGCCATCCCAGTATTGTCATCCAGCAGTTCTGCGGGCAGCTGATTAGTTCGCGGGTCGATTCCCACGATCAGTGGTGTCTTTTTTAGTTTGACCGCATCGGTCAAGCGATCGGCGAAATGCGAGAAAGGCATCGAGTTACAGTTCTAATAAATTTGAGAAAATCAAAAACGCGAGATCTTCTCTCAAGCGTCTTAAAAGCAAACAGCCCTTGTCTCAGCAAGTTCCCAGCAAATTGGCAAATCGAGCTCGGTTGTCGAAGCGGGGGCATTTTCAAAAAGCACGTTTAAAAATCGTTGGCGACCCAACCAATCAATCGGGAGAGCCAGCCAAACGGAAGAGTTTATCTCACAGGCTCTATCCCTGTCAAAAGCCAAACGGCGTCTTTCATCGTCATAGTCGCCTTTGGCTACGAGGCCGACACTTTTTTCGCGACATGTTCGCAGCACCGCCTTTAGGCGAGATAGTCGCCTTTCGCTCCGCCGAAAGTAGCGTTCCCCTGTGCGGCGATTCCCGAAGAGGCAAAGCGCTGAGTGAGCCGTAGTTTTCGAGAAACTGCTGAACGAGGTTCAGGCCGAATCCGATGCACGGAATTGGTCAGCGTCCCCGAGATTGAAAGCACGCTACTTTTGCAGAGCAAAAGGCGACATTGTTTGAAGCGGAGCATTTCACTGACAGCCCAGCGAAAGCGGTCGGCGAGGGGCAGCTACCTCTGGGTTCATCGCAGCGCGGAAAGCAAGGTGACCGCCCAAGCAGCCACCCATCACCTTGGCAAAAAGCCAGTTGTCAGTCAACCAAAAACACCTACAATGTCTACCTGACGGGCTGTAGCGTAGTCTGGTAGCGCGCTACACTGGGGGTGTAGAGGTCGCTGGTTCGAATCCAGTCAGCCCGACTGATAAAAGCTCCGAGAAACAAATAGTTTTCTCGGAGCTTTTTTTGTGGCAACCGTAACGCCAAGGATGTCTACTCAGATCGTGGGCCTAGTAA
>JALZWN010000298.1 GCA_023300235.1 Mariniblastus sp. | reverse complement strand
ACCCCGGTCGAACCTGAAGACCAAATTCTATCGGACATTCGCCACCAACAACGAGAAATCACCGACTCTCAATTCCTTGGCAACACCGCAGACCAATCCATCCCACTGCCAGCACCAACGGCTCATCAAGACGACTCGGAGCTACTGATCGTTAAACCCGACGTCCCGACGTCCGAACCAGAGCCAGACGCTGAGCCAGAGGCTGAAACGTTCCCGATGACGGACTCACAGATTTCTTCAGGCCGAGCGGCACGCATGGACTATGAACAACTGTTCGACCGTCTCCGAAACGACCCCGACGAACACCAGCAATAGTATTTTGTTCAAGCATTGTATTCTGCTCCCCACTTCCAGCACAAATAACATGAACGACTCGCCACTCCAACCAAATCAATCTAACACGAATTACACTCCCGTTGTGCGTGTCGAGATCCCGGACGTTTCCCCACCCGGTACCGCCAGTGACATTGATTCCGCGCCGAATCTCGTCAACAAAAGCACCGAACGAATCGACTCGTTACAAGCAGCGATCAACGCATCACCTGTACCTGACCAGCCGATCTTTTCCGCCACAGAGCACACAAACGTCTTACCGGCGTCGGATTTTGATTTGCAAAATCAAAACCATCAAACAAGTGAAGCGACTCCGGGAAAAATCGACCGCTTGATCGATTCAATTTTGCAAAAGTTTCCGCTTAGCCAGCCCGTTACCATCGTGTTTGTTGCTAGTAAAACCGACGCCGAAACGGACCCAGTCGCCGCTGACGTGGCTGAGCGACTTGCCGAGCGTCGAGTCGGGAAGGTTCTGTTAGTCGATTCGAACGCTAATTCTAAAACGCTCTCAAACAACCTTAGTTTGGGCGAAACGGCCGGGCTTGGAAACATCATTTGTGACGACCAACCGTGGGAAAACCTGTTACAAGAAAGCCCGACCGCCGGACTGGACTTTTTGCCTTTCGGAAACGTGAACACCGCAAAAACACGCCGCAGTCAAACCGCCAATTTCGTTAACATCACCAAACAAGTCTATCAATTCGTCTGCGTCTCCGTAGGTCTCAACCAAAGCCCAATCGCAAAGTCATTCTGCAACGCGGCCGACGGAATTTATCTATTGATCGACTTGAATCAAGTCAACCACACCGAAGCAAAAGCTGCCGCTGACCATTTCAAACTCAACCATCAACCGCTCGTCGGGTGCATCGCACTCGACCCTGAACAGGAATCAAAATGAACGTACTAGTTACCGGCGGCGCCGGATACATCGGCAGCCACACATGCCTTGAACTACTCAACACTGGCCACTCGGTCACCGTTTTCGACAACCTTAGCAACAGCTCCGAAGAGTCCCTGCGGCGCGTCGCAGATCTGGCTCAAAAGGAAATTGTATTCGTCAAAGGCGACATCCTTGACAACGAGGCACTCGAACAGGTTTTTGCTCAAACGCAATTCGATTCCGTCATCCACTTTGCATCGCTTAAGGCCGTCGGCGAGAGCGTTTCCAAGCCGTTGGAGTACTATCACAACAACCTTACTGGAACCGTCAATCTTTGCTACGCCATGCAAAACGCCGGCGTCAAGAACCTGGTCTTTAGTTCCAGTGCAACGGTTTATGGTCTTCCCAAGTCACTACCATTGACCGAAGCATCTCCGACAATGATTCACGAGGTCACCAATCCGTACGGACGCACCAAGCTGATGCTAGAGTTCGTTCTTCGCGATTGGCAGACTGCCAACCCAAATTTCAACGTCGCGTTGCTACGATACTTCAACCCAGTGGGCGCTCACGAGTCAGGTCAAATCGGCGAAGACCCGAACGGCATTCCAAACAACTTGTTGCCGTACGTATCCCAAGTTGCCGTCGGAAAGCTTGACCAACTAGGCGTTTTTGGCGGCGACTACGAAACGCCAGATGGCACCGGCGTTCGCGATTACATCCACGTCGTTGACCTTGCGGCAGGACACGTGCTGGCACTGAACAAGCTCGCCACCAACTGCGGCGTCGTCACGTACAACTTGGGTACCGGCAACGGCTACAGCGTATTGGAAATCGTCAAAGCATTCGGCGAAGCATCTGGCAAACCGATTCCCTACAAAGTCGTCGACCGCCGCCCAGGCGACATCGCCGCCTGCTACGCCGACCCGGCTCTTGCAAAATCTGAACTCGGCTGGGAAGCCAAACGCGGACTCAAAGAAATGTGCGTCGACGGCTGGCGTTGGCAGAGCCAAAACCCCAACGGCTTCAACGCTTAGCCTATCGAAAAACGTCTTCGCAATTCGTTACTCTTTTGGCCAGCCCTCAAGCTTCATTTTTTTAACCACGTTACCCGTGTGTTCTTTGTAATGTCGCTCCATCTGGGCCAGCAACCGTCGGGGAGTCCAAAACCGACTCCCCTTGGCTTTCTTGTTTAGATCCATCCCGTCAAACAGGTACGCAAAACGACGAGTGAACGCCTCAACTCGCTCGGTCTGTCGAGCCTCTTCGGGGCCCGTCCAGTCTTCATGAGCAAACTTGTACTTGGTAGGCATCTGAGCCGGATTGAGATTCATGACGGGAATCTCGGCATCCACCGCATGGTAAATCTGCGAAAAGAAATGCAACTCGCGGCCCATCATGTGTTCGGTGTTCCAACGCGGCGTATGAGTACCATTAGCGGGTTTGAAATTCATCTGAGCCACCGAGAGCTTCGCAAAAACGGCTCGCGAATCTTTACATGCCATTTCCTTCTTGGCAAACAA
>JALZWN010000297.1 GCA_023300235.1 Mariniblastus sp. | reverse complement strand
TAAAAAAACTAATTCAACAGCTTACCTCTCGGCCCCAAAACTCAGCCACGGCTCCATGCTGATCGACACAGATGTTCCTACATCGTAGAAATGCGGGTTTATCCGTGTCCATCGGTGGTTCGAAATTACCCCGTCCATTGCCAAGCCCAGCTCCAAGGCATTGCCCTGCCCAGGGCAGCTCGTCGCCAATCGGGCCATCGGCACGGTTGGTTATTACCAAACGAACAGGGCGGCTGCGACCAGAATGGCCAGCGGCTCGGTTGGGCCCACGGCTCGGAGAGACGAACTACGTAGCTCGTCCGCTCCCAGGCGAGCACGGCGCCGATAAATATGACAACGCCCAGCGAAACTCAATTCAGCCAATCCAACAGCTCAACCCTCGGCCCCAAGTTAACGCTTAGGCGACAGCGGCTGCGCCAGCCGAGGTACCGCGGCCATGCTACTACAAACAGTTCGTATTTCAGAAGTCGGCAGTCCGTTTGATGACTCGGTAGCCAGAAGACCAGTAATTAAGCGGCCCAGTAAAAACGCCGACGCTCACCCTAACGCTGCAAAACAACACACCACCGCACCCCATCTTCGCCAAACCACGCCGTCAGCCATTGGTTCTCGTTTTACCAAACGACCGAACAAGGCAAAGCTGTTTTACCGATCACAGCTCACCGGTAAACAAATTTTGTGTGCCAGATTCTTTTAACTGACGTTCAAATTTGATCAAATACTTAATTGCGTCAAACGCCCCCCCCCGATCTCAACTATCAATCACAAGGGATACCATGAATCGCTATAGCGTCAAAGAGTTTGTCGAAACCACCAGACAGAAAGATCGCAATCAAGGACTCTTCGAACTGGAGACCGAACGCCTGCTCGAACTCAACCTCAACGGCATGATGTGGACTAAAATGGGTTCGATGGTTTCCTACCGAGGCCGAGTCAAATTTACTCGTGAAGGAATGCTTGAGCAAGGCATCGGCAACCTGTTCAAAAAAGCGATTTCAGGCGAAGGAACATCGCTGACCAAAGCCGAAGGGCAGGGCGTTGTTTATTTGGCTGACGCGGGTAAGAAAATCACGATCTTGAATTTGCAAGGCGAATCGCTATACGTAAATGGCAACGACTTGTTGGCCTTCGAACCTTCGATCAACTACGAGATCAAGATGATGCGTAAAATGTCATCGATGCTGGCCGGCGGGCTGTTCAACATTCATCTACAAGGCACAGGAATGGTCGCCTTTACCAGCCACTACAATCCGATCACGCTATTGGTCACACCCGGCAATCCAGTCATCACGGACCCGAACGCTACCGTAGCTTGGTCCGGCGGCCTGCAGCCGCAAATTAAAACCGACATCTCCCTTAAATCATTCTTTGGTCGAGGCAGCGGCGAATCAATTCAGACGCTGTTCGAAGGCCAAGGATTTGTCGTGATCCAACCGTACGAGGAAGTTTACTTCCAAGCAGGTGCCTAAAGCTCTTAGTAACCAAAGAAACCCACCCCCGTCAGCCCACGGTTCTGCCTTTAAAACGGTGGAATCGCGGGCTTTATTAAATTCCCCCCCAAGAATCTTCCAAGGACCTGGAATTTTAAACATTGGATCTTCGGGGAATTTGGCCGATGAATAAATGAGCAGGCTGACTTTCACGACCAAGCGACGGCGGGCATCAGTGCCTATCGACAAAATTAAACTAAACCTACTTTTGGAGCCAAAGGCTGACCAAATACAGAGCAGGGAAGGAATCTAGCCGGCAATAAAAACCGAACCATAAGCACTGTCTACCATAACACCAACTCCCCAAGGCTTTTGTCAATCGCAAATTGATTTCTTAACAAAACCAAATCGGCACGATGCCGAACTATTTTAAGTGATCAAATTTCGTCGAAATCTTATTCGTAAATCAACGATCAGCTTCGGTTTTTCCTGCATGCTTTTCATCATAAACTGCAAGCAACAACCAATCACATGAGCTCACAAGTTTGACTTATTTGATTACGCGCCTTATCGTTAAAAGAACGGGGACGAGTGTGAAGCCAGTCGATGTCTGATCGATGACTGCTAAAACTGAGTTTACGATTAACCACTCACCCTGCCTGCCTCTTTTCCATCTCGTCCCTTATCGATCTAGGCTGCCCTGCCTGGATCGTATTTGCGTTCTTCGCAAGCGTAGCCAAAATATGTCATTAACCAAAAAAGAAATCGTCAGAGCCGTCGCCGAGGAGACCGGAATGACTCAGCTTGCCGTTCGAGAGATCGTTCAAAAGACGTTCGATGCTGTCTTGGACTCGCTGGCCACCGGCCAACGCGTAGAGCTGCGCAATTTTGGCGTGTTTGATTTAAAAGTGCGAGCGGCGCGGCAAGCCCGCAACCTGTCGACCGGCGATTCGGTTCAGGTTCCCGAGAAAATCGTGGTTGCATTCAAGCCGTCCAAAGAAATGGAACGGCGAGTTGCGACCAGCGGCAAGGATAATCGTTTTGAAGTGTCCGGTTTTATGCCCCACGCTCGCGAAGAATTAGAAAAACAAGCGAATTCTGAACGCGATCTCGACACAAAATAGCTAAAATTACGGTTCAGGTTTCTTTAAACCGGACGGACGTTCTTTGCAACCGAACCAAAACTTGGTTTACTAGATTAGTCCTCCGACGCCCAGATACCGATCGAATTCTATCTTGATCAATGACGCTTTAGCACAATCATTATGCAAAACATTTTTCGCAATCTCCCTTCGGTAAATCAACTCCTTGAAAGCGAACCGCTAAAGAAGCTGGTCGATTCGGTAAACCATACGGTTGTGGCCGATGGTGTCCGCAATTTCTTAGACGACTTTCGCCAACAGGTTACTGACAAGGCGGGCGAGATCAACATCCCGACCCCGCAAGAGATGGCCGACTCTATCGCTGATTTTTTGAAAGCCGAGGAAGTACCCTACCTCCGCAAGGTCATCAACGGCACTGGCATCATTCTACATACGGGTCTCGGTCGAGCCCCTTTGGCCAAACAAGCGATCGCGGCCGTTAGCGAGATCTCACAAGGTTACGCCAGCGTCGAAATCGACCTTAACTCCGGCGGTCGCGGCCAACGCGCTAAAGCGGTTGAACGTTTACTGTGCGAATTAACCGGCGCTGAAGCGGCAGTGATTGTAAACAACAACGCTGCTGCAACCATGCTGACGCTTTCGGCGATGGCGGGCGGAAAAGAAGTTATCGTTTCGCGAGGACAACTGATCGAAATCGGTGGAAGCTATCGCCTGCCCGACGTAATGGAATGCAGCGGTTCGAAACTACGAGAAGTCGGCACGACCAACAAAACTCACCCCGCCGACTACGAAAACGCGATCAACGAAAACACAGGCGCGTTACTCAAGGTCCACCCGAGTAATTTCGAAGTCGTTGGATTCACCAAAACGGTTTCGACCAAAGAGATGGCCGCTATTGCGCACAAACACGGTTTGCCGTTGATCGACGATGTTGGCTCTGGCGCTTTGATTGACTACTCACAGTTTGGATTAATGGACGAACCCATCGTTCAAGACAGCTTGAACGAAGGCGCGGACATCGCATTGTTCAGCGGAGACAAACTAATTGGCGGCCCGCAATGTGGAATCATCGTCGGCAAGTCAAAGTGGATCAAAACGATTCTCGCCAACCCGCTCATGCGAGCCATGCGTGTCGACAAAATGACTTTGGCCGCCCTACACGCGACCTTGTTACTTTACCGTGACCAAGAAACCGTCATGACGCAAGTTCCTATCTTGCGCATGTTGTCCATGCCGGTCGCCAATTTGAAAATGCGAGCCGACAAAGTCGCAGCGCAGATCGCCAGCTCAAGTGCTGTTGAAGCTTGCGAAGTAGTCCAAGAACGCTCCATGCTCGGCGGCGGCAGCCTACCCACGCAAAAGATTCCGACTTGGTGCGTTTCAATTTCCGCTTATGGTTCGATTGATTCGTTAACCGAAAAACTCCGCAAGTGCGAACCGGCGATCATGGGCCGAGTCCAAAAAGATCGATTGATATTGGACATGCGGACGGTTGATGTCTCCGAAGACCTGCACTTGGTAGAAGCTTTTGCGACCATTAGCTAGAACCCGATCACTTCGGCTGTAAATCCGTTGGCACCGTCTATTGGATCCAACAAACCGGTTCTGGTCCAACGCTTAGAATGAAAACTAGGCCGGATCAGCCTGTTTGATACGACCGACCGTCGCAACTGGCAAAAGCGAAGTTTCGCCACCGGTATGAGACTTGATCAGGGTACAATTGCAGAGTCAATACTTTGCTTTGTGATTTTACCGGACACGAACATGCTACTGTACCGTTTTTGGATCGTTGCTCTTGCTTGCTTTCAGATCTCGCTCATCTTTTCTGCTACCGCCAACGCTGGCGAAATCGTCTTCCAATCGAAACCGTCAAAACCGGTTGCCAAGGTAAAGCCAGAGCAGAAGGAACGCCTCGAACTGCTAATGCAGCACAAGTTCGATCGAACTCCCAAAGGGATTCTCGAAGCCTGGAGCTCCGACAAAGTCAAAAAGAAAAATAAGAAAGCAAAAGACGATGACAAGAAACCTGTCATCGCGGAAGTCACCAATGCTTTCAAAGATTTCGTGTTCCTAAACTTGGCAAACAAAAAAACCAAATTCAAGAAAGACCAAGTCGTTCGAATCCTTAACGACAAAAAAGAACTCATTGGCAATATTAAGATTCTGACGATCGACGATCAAGAAATTTCTGCGAGATTACAAAAACCTGCGGCTGCGAAAACCGCCAAAAACACAGCCCCTAAAAACGACTCCGTCACGCCCAGCACCGATGCAGCAGATCAAGAAATCCCGCTGAGCGACACCGAGACGAAAACTCAACAACTTCGCGTCCACGTAGCGATCGACAGCGACCAAGAAGAAGAAATTAGGCGCCACAATTCCGAAGGCGATGACGCAGAAGAAAAAGTCAACGGCGATGCCGATGCCGACAAGACGGAAACCGCCGCCGAACAAGCAATCGCAAAACTCAATGCAGGCGACGAGATCGAACTGCAAGTGATCGACCCCAAGGAAGCCGGTAAACAACAAACCGAACGACTCACCGCCGAAGTCGCCAACTTTTCGCGTAACATTTCGCTTGGGAACTGGGACGATGTCCAAGAGTACCTCTCGACCAAAATCGAGGATAAAAAAGACGCACAAAAATTGTACGTCTACATCCTCAACGAAATCATCGTCTCG
>JALZWN010000296.1 GCA_023300235.1 Mariniblastus sp. | reverse complement strand
GAAGAACCTTCCTTTAAGGATTCCGCAGCCAAATGACCGTGCTGCCTTTTTCGCTTTCACGATCGCCTTTGACAGCCGTTACCTTCAGCGTCATCTGATTGATCTTCTTTAGGTCCTCTGGCTGGTACACCAATTCTGCTGCCGTAATGCCTGACCGGACGAGCTCGTACCCGGGCGCGTTTTGGATCGCTCGGTAAAGCTTGTAGCTGTCGGCACCTGCACTCTTGTTCCATCGCAGCGAAATCTTGTTGGCAGCACCTGTCTCTACTTGCAGATCCGAAGGCGGGGCGACACGCTGGAAGCTGGCCAGATTGGTAAACGTGTAGACTTGCCCTTGGATCGTTTCGATCGTCACCAAGTCATCGCCGGTGGCGGTGAATTTAACCGCGTTCAGATCACTCGTTTTAATGTTGGCCTTTGCGATGTTTGGGTATCTGAATTTTAGCGTGCCACCCGATTTGGAGACGACTTCGAAGCGGGTCGCTTTCCCATTACTCCACACGGCAGACACCTCGAAGTTGCCGCGTGCCAATAGACCATCGTAGCTGCCCGATGGCCAAGCCGAAGGCAGAGCCGCAAGCGGCGAAATGACGTGGTCTTGGCTTTGCATCAGCATTTCAGCCACGCCGGCGGTAGCTCCGTAGTTGGCATCGGCTTGGAATAGTGGTCCCCCGCGATGATCGTTAAACAGGTTGTGTAAAAAATTGCCTTCCAGAAGATCTTGATAAAACGAGTAAGCCTCGTCGCCGTCGTGGACTCTGGCCCAGAACGCGACGCGTTCGGCGCGTGCCCAACCGATGTTCGATTTGTTGGTGCGATTGCGCAGGCTGACTTCGACGGCATCTAGCCACGCCGGGGTTGAGTCATTGATCAGCTGGCCTGGGTACTGGCCCAGCAGCATTGAGGTGTGGCGGTGATGAGGGTCGCCAATCTCGCCATAGTATTCTTCTTGGCGAAACTCTTTGATCTGCCCCGATTTACCAATTACGATCGGATCAAGCAAAGGCAGTTGCTTTTCAAACACCTCCAATCGCGAATCGCTACGCCCGAGAATTTTAGCTGCGGCTAATGTGTTGTGATGGTTCTCATAGAACATCTGTTGGTCAAAGGTCGTGCCGATGGTGTTGCGTTTCTTTTGCTCAGGCGACGAAGAGGGCTTGGCCAGTAGCACACCGTCAATGTCTTGCACAAAACGAGACACAAAGTTGGCTTGGTCGTACATCACCGGGTATACCGTTTCGGCCAGCAGTTTTGGGTCACGCGTGTAGTCGTAATAGTCCCAAAACATCAGCGAGATCCAAGACCCGGTACCAAACCCTGCGATTGGAGTCTTTCCCGGAACGGTATAGGGATTGGCCCAAAACGGGCCTGACCAGCCATTGTTGCCGTCGGGCGCCAACTCGGAGCGGTGGTACTGTTCGATGTATTGCGTGGCGTATTTTTTCATACGCGGTTCGAAGGCGATGAAAAAGTCAGCATAGGATTCAAACAGCTCGGGTAGGTTCGCGCTAAAGACGGGCGCGTAGGCCATTTGGACGTTGGTGTCGTGCAGGTATTGGGACGACCAAGGTGGCCGAGCGTAAACATTCCAAATCCCTTGGAGGTTCGGCGGTAGTGTGCCTTTGCGAGAAGAGCAAATCAGCATGTAGCGGCCAAACTGAAACGCCAACTCCTCAAGGTAGCGGTCATGCTTGCCACCCGGATAGGCATCAACCATCTTATCGGTGGTGGTGGCCGCTACGGTCGCGCCTAAATCCAAACGCACGCGATCAAACAGCCCTTGGTAGTCGGCCTGATGCGCTGCTTTTAACTCCGAATATGATTTTGCCGCGGCGGTATTGATGTACTGGGAAACCTTGACATGAGGATTGGCAAACTGGCTGAGTTTTTTCTCCGGTTTGTCTTCGAGAAAGACCTGAGGATCGATCTGGTAGTTGGTGCCGACCGCCAGCAGGATCACGGCACTGTCAGCGCCAGTGACCGCAATGGTGCCCTGACCGGGATTCGCTTCCAGCTTTCCCCCTTCAGGAATGACTTTCAGTTGGCCCTCAAACAGAATTTTAAAGTGGGTCATTTCTCCGGACAGGGTGACGGTATCACCAGCAGCTTTTATCTCGCCGGTCTTTCCTTCGCCAAGGAAGGGGATGGTTGGGCGCAGGGTGAACGAAAGAGCTGCTTTCTGCGAAGCCGTCAGGCGAATGACCATCACTTTGTCAGGATAGCTAGTGAAATATTCGCGCCGGTATTGGATGTTGTTTTTTTCGTAAGCCAGATACGAGAGCCCTGCATTGAGGTCCAGTGCGCGTTTGTACTGGTTGACTTTGTCATGATCAAAATCGATATAGATTTCGGCGAAGTTGTTAAGCCCTCTTCGTTTTAAGCCTCGGTCTTTCCCCCAGTCGTAGAGACTGTTTTCGGTGACTTGTAAGCGTTCGGTATTAATGCCACCAAACACATTGATCCCCATATAGCCGTTCCCAAGCGGGATCGAGTCATTGACCCAACCTCGGTCGCTGTCGGGAGCAGGCTTATCGTATTGAAGGACAAGAGGCTTGACTGGCTGGAGCTCTTGAGAGGAAGAGCTTGTGGTTTGCGCGATCAACGCGTCAACAAATAACCAAGGGCCAAGCAAACAGACGGTGAGATTGAAAAAGGGGTTCATGGAATTAGGCAGTCGAGGATTTCGAAGTATGAATCGAGGATATTCGAAGCATTATTTTATGCGAATGTGCAACCAAGGGAACCATGCTTTGACCACCGAATCACCATCACCTGCCAGCTTGGAAGTTAAAAGCGGCCAGCTTGCTTAAGCAGGAAAGCTGTCAAAAAAGAAAAGCGGCCAGCGACCTTGTTGGCTGAGTCTTGGTAATTGGCTTTGCCAAAAAGTCGCCTTTCGCTCCGCGAAAGTAGCGTTTGCATGGACTCCCCAAGTGAGCCACACACCACTAAAGCTAATACCAA
>JALZWN010000295.1 GCA_023300235.1 Mariniblastus sp. | reverse complement strand
TTTTAACGCTGGCGGCGTTTGCGTGGCTGAGCCATCTGCTGTTGGACACGTTTTATAATCACGGACGAGGCATCGGGCTGTTCTGGCCCATTTCAAAGCAGAGGTTGAGCCTCGCGATGCCGTGGTTTGGGAATTGGGATTTGTCCGAGCCCGTCACGTCGGCTCATAATCTGTCAGTTTTTGGAATCGAGTTCCTGGCTTACTTTCCGATTCTGGCGGCGGCGTTGTTCTATTCGCGGAAAGTTTGTAACGGAGGTGAACGCGATGAGGCTTGAGCTGTGGCAGTTGTTGATGGTCGTTACTTGGGTAGCGGTAATTTTAGGTGTGTTGTTTTCAAATCAACTGCCTGTTGAAGTTCGAGGCGGCGGGGCGATGTTGTTGTTGGGGCTGTTGATGACCTTCGGCCGGTCGGCTTTGCCGCGTCCGCGTCTGCGAAAGCATGTTCCAAACGATCGCCAATTGCAACGTTTGAACGACGCGTTGCTGTTTGGGATCCCAGCCTTCTTTCTTGTTTCAATTGGTTCAGGAATGTTGTTGTTTGGCGTGTTTTACTTTTTTAGCGTGCTGGTCGGGTTTGTGATCGGTGTGTTGTTGACCTTGGTACACGGATGCTTGTTGTTTACAAGAGATGTCGACGCCGGAGGGTGAATGGTATTTAATAAGGTTTGGTCCGGTTAGTGGAAGCTGGTTGTATGTTGGTATCGTCTGTTTGGCGGGTGGCGAGCAGGCGTCCGCGATTCGTACTGGTCTTGAAAAACACAATCGCTTTCGGGCTAGCCGTTGAACGATAGCGCTAAACGTTGCGAAGGCGACGCGACGAAATTTTACTTTCAAAGAAACAACAGCACGTTATGTCAGACGCAAACGAACTTGAACCAAACACTTTCTTCATTGAAGTATCCGGCGCTGGACTGCCGGAAGTGGACGGCTTGTTCGTTCCTTCGACGGCTCCGCCCACCGAGTCGGAATCGGGTACGGTTTCGTCGCTTGGATACTGGAACGGCAAGATGGCTTGGGACCGCGCGGACGGGAAATCTGAGCGAAGCCCCGCGCTGTCTTATTCGAACAGCTACAAGTCTTGGCGAATCTGTCGATTGGACGGCCACTTGGCTTACGACATGACGTGTGACGATGACTTGCCGCCAACGGATCGACAGTGGCATGTCTACAAAAAAGGTGTCGCACCCCCGCCGAAGTTGGTGCTGCACCACTGTGATCCTCGGCTGCCTTGTCCTGAACCGAATGTGGTGTTCGTGTTGGGCGGTCCAGGGGCAGGGAAGGGCACGATGTGCCAGGTTGCAGAATTGCAGTTAGGCTGGGTGCATTTGTCGACGGGGGATCTCCTGCGATCCGAACTGGAAGCGGGTAATGCCGCGGCGACGACGATTCGAAAGTATGTCGATCTTGGAGAGTTGGTGCCTAACGAGATCGTGGTTGAGTTGTTGAAGTCGAAAATGGAATGGATCACTCGAACGACTGGGAAGAATAATTTCTTGCTGGATGGCTTCCCGCGTTCGCTTTCGAATCTGGAGGTTTGGCATTCGTTGTTTGGCGAGCAAGCTGAATTGCCAAAGATGCTCTATTTTGAGTGCCCGTTCGAAGAACTGGAAAAACGGATTCTTGGTCGCGCGAAACATTCGGGACGGTCGGATGACAATCTTGAAAGCATCAAGTTGCGGTTTGACACTTTTAAGGCGGAGACGTTGCCGACGGTCGAGTTGTTCAAAGAACGTGGCCGGTGCGTGCAGATTGATACGAGTGTCAGTCGCGACCAGGTGTACAAGTTGGTTTGTGAGGAATTGGCCGAGCATACCGATGTAGCTTTGTTTGATCATCCGCTAAGTGAGAGGGCTGAGATGCTGTTGGGCTTGCGGCCGTATTCGAAGTAGGTTTTCACGCAAGATGAAGTTTGAGAAAGAATCTCTCTGTGATGCCCCAATGGGGGATCGACCTACTTAGGCATTTAAAAAAACACGCGTCAGTTTGTGCTGATGATTGGCGCCACGGCCGGTTTTGCGACGCCTTCAAATCCAAAACATCCACAACTATTGGGTCGAAGTCACAGTTCGCTGTATCAGGTTCATGACAAAACGGTGGTCCGGGGTGTTGTTTGATTCGAGCCTGCCAGTAAACGTTTAGTGATCAGTAAGGTGCTGACCCTTCCATCGGCAACAATGTTGAAAAAGCGCTAACTCACATTCATGACGAACGGTTTGATCGGTGACAATCGATTGGTGTTCTTGCATCAAACGGCTGACTTCGTGAATGAAGGGGAGACGACTGCTGGTTGAGAACGGGAGATCGTGTTGGTTGGCCAATCACCTTGGATTCTAAGAATCGTTTTTAGTTGCTCTGAAATCTTCCCTACGGGCTTGTTGATTTAGTCAACAAAGCCGTCTACTAGAATGAATTCCAGACTGCCTTTCCGCATGACAGGCTGGAAGCCCATCACCACATTGATTAGCTGCCTAACTTCTCTCTCAAACCTCGTGTAAAAACAGCGACGAGTTCAAACGGAATTGTTTGTCGTAGACGCCGTTTTGGGATCGCTTTCCGGCGGAGATCACCATGCAGACCTCGGCCGATCGTGGCAGTCCCAACAGCTTTTGGACTCTTCGTTCATCTATGCCTTCCATTGGGCAGCTGTCGAAATCGAACGCACGAAAGGCGAGCATTAGGTTTTCGCAGGCGAGGGCAGTTGTTTTATGAGCCCAGACGCGCATGTCGGATTTACTGGCGGGGCCACGAGGAACGACTTTGAACAGGCCAAGTGTGGCGATCAGAAGCTTTTTGAGTGGGCCGAAAATGTAAAACGGGCCATGGCCGTACGCCAAGGGGACGATTTTGCGTTGGTAGTTGAGCTTTGCCGCGGGGACATCGGCTTGGTTGGCAACCAAGTGTTCGAGTACCAGTTTTGAATTGCGTTTCCAAGTATCCAACCGTGCCACGCAAACGATGAGTTCTTGTGCGGTGGCAGCGGCGGGTTGGCCAAGGCAGAGTTTGACGAGTGCTTGTTTTTTTGATGCGTCGCGAACCCAGTAGAATTCCCAGCATTGTAAGTTTGACGAGTTCGGGGCCAGTAGGGCGAGTTCGAGGCATTTTCGGACCACCGATTCGGGGACTGGGGCGTCCGAGTAGACTCGGGTGCTTCTTCGGGACCGGACGACTTTCTCGAATTCAGCGGAGTCTGTTTTGATTGCGGGTTCAACGTGTTTGACGTTGGGGATTCTTTCAAAAGCACTTTGTTTTTTCTCGGGTGACGCGGCCATTGAAATCTGTATGCCTGTTGTTGAAGACAAAAAAATAGGGACGCCGCTTGGCATCCCTATGAGTCATTCTAAATTGCTTAATTTGGGTTTAGCCAAAAGACTTAAGCTTTTCTAGCAATGGCATAACTGCTGGCTTGAGCTTGCCAACAACGCCTTCGTCAGCAACGCCGTCTACCAAGCCTTGAAGTGTGTCAGCGAATTTTGACATGATGCCACTAACAAATGTTTTCGCAGGAGCTGGAAGCTGGTCGACACCCAAACCGTCGATTGTGCCGTCAAGTTCAGTGATCTGTGAGGCCAAGCCATCGACGTTTTCGGCAGTTACATCTTTGAAACCGTCAGTGATTCCAGTGAATTTTTCTTGAATGCCTTTGACCATTTCTTGGTCCAAGCCTTCGATGTTTACCATGTCGCCCATCTTGTCCATGCCTTGACTGGCAGCTTGTTTGGCGGCATCGCAGCCAGCAAACGCGACGATCATGGTAAGAAGTACGAGTGTGAGTTGAGTTAGTTTCTTCATTCTTGAGTCCTTGTTTTGGAAGTAGATGAACACGGGTTCATCCGGAATTCTTGTTTTAAAGGTAGGCATTTCTACACAAGATGAACAGTAGGTCACCTGAGTTTTTAAGCAAAATCTAAGATTAGCTCGGCTTCGGTTATGTTCTCCGTCTCTGAGCCTGTCTTTTTTTTGGTGTTATCGCCGCTTAGCAGCGGCGATCAACATTTCAATTTCTTTAACCTGTTCGTGGGGAACTCGGTTACGTTGATACTTTCGCTCGATAATGTCCAGCAGCGTTTCGAGGTCTTCCCGTTCGATTTTCTCGAACTTCGTCCACTCGTCCTCGGACTTTAAGCGTGATTGGAGTTGCCATTTGCCAGCATGACGTGTGGCAGTGACCAGGCGAACTTCACCGTCTTCGTTTTTTTCTCGCCATTCGTGTTTCTTCATAATTTTCTTCGGTGGTTGGAACTGGTCGAGGGACGTTTATAGCTTAGTGCTAATCCCAATGCTTCGCGACAAAGAAACAACCAGTCGCTCAAAAAGATTGTGGGATTGGCTTTTAGCCTGAGTAGCAGTGATGGCCTGAGTAGCGGTGCACATCACGCTTAGCCAGCCGGACCAACGATGGCAGCTGCTAACAGTTCCTTGAGTCGAACGGGATCGGTTGCTTCTACTTTTGCGACGAAGCCACGTTTGTGGGCGAACCGCACGTCGTCTTGATCTTCGATCTGACAAAAGTTTAATCGTGGACAATCTTCGTAACGAGTCAATCCGTAGCCTCCGCCTCGGCGGTCCGGATAAACCAACGCATGAATTTCTTCGGTTTTGTTTTGCTCGGAAATGTACGCGTTGATGCCGAAGGAAGGGTTGTTTTCGATGCCGCTATTTTGTTCAAGAAACAAAGCCACGATCGGATCGCCAGTGGTTTCGATCGTCCACCATTTCGCGTGGTGCTGGAGAAAGTCCAATCGGCCGCGGAGCGTTCGGATGTAGTTCAAAATGTCTTCCCCGATCATGGCCATGATTTGATAGATCGGGTTGTCGGGTTTTAGTTCGAGTTGGTTAGCGAAACGATTAATCAGCGAAATGTCGATCGGCGAATTCAAATCGTTGAACGCCGATCGAGAAATATCCATCAGTTTGGCGGTTTCGTTTGGCCCGAGCGTGTCGAGCCATTCGGCCGGACGCAGCCAGGCGCAGAATGACAATGCGTCCTCATAGACGCCTAGGTGTTTCAGGACCAGCGAGAGTGCACACAACGGGGGTGCGTCGCGGGGGAATTGGTGGTGGTCAAAGTTGTTAAGCTTTGGGTCGTGCGAACCGCCGACGTCGACAACGCAGGTTTTGATGTCGATCAAGTCGCGTTCGGTGGGGTCTCGCCGTTGAATCGGAACGCCGTGGAGGTGAGCCAGCAGGCTGCAGGCTAAGAAATCGTCTTTGTGGGCGCCGCCGGGGTGGGTCACGATCAGTCGGATGGTCATTGGGTGAGCTAGCGCCAAGTGGAGAATTTTTTAGTCAGCAGGAGAGTTTTTCTGCGGAGATATACCCAAGAAGATAACTTACAACCGAAGTGCGACGATAGTGGGGGGATGGGTGAGACTGCGTTAGACCAGCAGCGGCGGACGTGCGAGTAATATCCCATAATCCTCGTAGGAGTTAAATATTCCAAAGAAACCTAGCGTATTCGCCATGCTTTCACGGACGACTTTAAACAGAACGCAGCGCGTTTGGTAGTTGAAGATGGCTACCGCTCCAATGCAACTGCCGATGCGGTGATCGGGACGAGTCGTAGCTTGCGAGAATCGCACGAAAAGATTTCGCCAGAACCGTCACCACCTTTTTAAAGCGTCGCAGAAGCGTCTTAAATTAACAAACTCGTTAGGGAGGAACTCGTGGAAATCGTCGGTAAAGCGTCTGGCTACCAGTTATCGCAATTCCTAATTTGTAAAACTGATTCACCCTGGGGGGGCAGTTGCAGGCAATAAAGCAAACGACACACACTTTACAATCGCATTCGGTCCGCGTTACCTGACAATGGTCACCGATCAAAAACTACTCGTCGTGAAGCTGATGCGAGGTGTTTGGGAATACCGCATCGGACGCCGCAGAAGAGGTCCGCAATCTAAAACTGGGTTTGTGGTTGCTGCTCTTGAGCCATGTTGGCTATCGCACTTAGCCGTTTGTTGATAACCAAGCGGGTTTGAAAGAAATCGGTGGTGTTTTGTGTTATCGTGGTTTGACCGATAGCATGGTTCGGCAATACCATCAATGATGTCGATCAATTTTTCTCGCCCAGTTAAGAACTGCCAAACGATGAAACGCAGAACAACGATGAGTTCATTTTTCTTTTTTGCAGCTGCCGCCGGTACGTTGCTGGCAGGTCGAGCGTTGGCGTGTCCGGTTCAGGTAAATGATAATCCGAGTATCAACACGGTAGCTGCGGCGAATACAACGGCGGGGCAATCTGCTAACGTCATTGATGGTGATTTCGATTCCGTCGATTGGAAATCCTTAATCGATCAAAAGATTACCATCACCGGCGAGATGGTGGTCGTCGACACCTACGACCTAGTACGTCGCGGTCAAGTAAAAGTCGCTCGCGATCGGCTGTACATACCCACTAGTAAAGTCGATCCAAACGACGCGGATCCGGATGGGACTTCTTTCGAAGGCGGTAGCAACGTCGCGAAAGTGGTTAAGGCTCAGAAGCTGAACGACAAAGCCACGATCATCATTGATGACGGTTCGGCCAAACAAAATATCTTTCCGCCTTCGTTGTTTCCAGAACTTGGCAAAGCGACTCCCACCGTTCGAGTTGGCTCGAAGATCCAAGGCTTCTCCGGCAAGCTGATCAAAGCCGGCCCGGTCCTGTTGTTGATTCCCGATGGCCCTATCCGTTGGACGCCGGCCGCGCGTCCCGAACGACCGCGCGTTGGCGAAGCGGACGTGACCGTGGCCAGTTTCAATGTGTTGAACTATTTTACGACCCTTAATGACGGGAAAAATCAGGCTCGCGGCGCAAACACGGATGCTGAGTTCCAGCGGCAAGAGGCAAAAATAGTTGCGGCGATCGTCGAGCTTGATTCGGATGTGGTGGGGTTGATGGAGATCGAAAATAATCTTGAAGCTGAATCGCGACTGGTGGAACAGTTGAACAAAAAAGTCGGCCAAAAAGTGTTTGTTGGCTGCGGACTGCCGGGCGGGTTTTCAGAGGCCCCAGGTGGGAGTGATGCGATCCGAGTTGGAATGATCTATCGATCGGATCGAGTTGAGCCGGTGGGTGGGGTGTCGATGATCGTAGACGAAGCATTTTTAAAAGCCCGCACTCCGGTCGTTCAAAAGTTCAAATCAAAGAAAGGCGGCAAACCGTTTTCGGTGATCGTGAATCACTTTAAATCAAAAGGCGGTGCAAGCAGAGCGAATAAAGCCAACAAAAATAAAGGTGACGGACAAGGAGCGTTCAACGCGGTTCGTCGATCTCAGTCGTTGGCGGTTTGCAATTACATCGATCAAATGAGGCGAGTGAATTCAGACTTCCGAGCGTTGGTGATCGGCGATTTGAATGCGTACCAGCAAGAGGATCCGATCGACGCGATGCGTGCCAGCGGTTTGGTTGATTTGCATGAGCGATTCAAGGAGACCCACGGAAACGAAAAAGCGAATTACTCTTACGTCTACCGCAATCAGTGCGGTAGTCTTGATCACGCGATTGCCACGGTGTCGATGGCGGCGGACGTGACCGGCATTGCGACATGGCACATCAATGCCGACGAGCCTCGGTCGATGGATTACAACCAAGAGTACAATCCAAAACCGCTATACCAAGCCAACCCGTTCCGCAGTTCCGATCACGATCCGGTTTTGATTGGGATTCAGAATTGAACGCTTCGCGAGAAGGTTAAGAAAGAAGAAAGTAAAGAAGATAAAGGGGGGTTGGTTGGCGATGCGTGGTGAGCTGGGGTGCCATGCTTGCGCGGTTAAAAATGGTCTGACTCTAAATGGTCTGACTCTAAATGGTCTGACTCTAAATGGCCTGACTCTAAAAGGCCCCTTAAAAAAATGCTCACGGGACTTCTCCAAAACCACATCGCTCGCGTAAGCATGCTGCCACTTAGTAGATCATCGTCCCCTCCAAGCCGTGAAGCATGGCACCCACTCGGCTAGCAAAGAGGTTCTACCTAGGTGTTAGTGGTAGCGTCGAATAATTTCGGGATTTCAATGCGTAGTATTTATTCAACGTTGAGAACGCTTACCGATAGCCACTAAAGAAAATCGTTTAAGCCCAAGGGGCTGGCAGTTTCTCTAGCCCAGCCAAAAAATCGAAGATTTGCCGGGCTGGGTTGGGATGCCTTGAAACGTACAAAGGACCAACGGTCCGGCAGTTTAATGGTACTACGGTTGGCTGGCTAACTGCCGGTTCGTTGCCCCTTGAATGTATCTTGCGATGCTGGGCTAGAAAATGGTCAAGCCTCTGCCTTCGCAGCCACTAAATCACCGGAAGAGCGAGTAAAGAGGGTGAAGTTTTTTGGTTGAAGGCCTCGCGATTTTTTATTGATAGCCCTTGGCTTGGATCGCAAACAAATGAGCATACTTTCCGTTGCTGTTCATCAGTTCTTCGTGTGAACCGCGTTCGATGATTTTGCCGTCGGCCAATACGATAATTTTGTCGGCCATCCGGACGGTGGAAAAACGATGCGAGATCAAGATCGCCATCTGCGTTTGAGTGACTTCACGAAAGTGATCAAAGATTTTGGCTTCCGCTTCTGCGTCCATTGCGGACGTCGGTTCATCCAGCACCAAAATATCCGCTTGCTTTCGCATGAACGCGCGGGACAACGCGATCTTTTGCCATTGCCCGCCGGAAAGTTCGCGGCCGTCTTTGAACCACCGGCCGAGCTGCGTTTGGTAGCCCAAGTCCATCGAATCGATGAACGGATGAGCCATCCCTTTTTCGGCGGCGGTTTGTTGTTGTTCCTCGGAAGCGATATGCTCCACGTCGCCAACGCCGATATTTTCTCCGACCTTCAGCTGGTACCGCACAAAGTCCTGAAAGATCACGCCGATGCGATCTCGCAACGCGTCCAACTGCCACTCGTTCAAATCCAGCCCGTCTAAAAGGACTCGGCCTCCGGTCGGAACGTACAGTCGAGTCAAAAGCTTGATCAGTGTCGTCTTTCCAGATCCGTTTTCCCCGACCAACGCTAATTTCTGCCCCGGACGCAGGTGCAAACTAATACGATCAATCGCTGGCGTTTTTTGCCCAGGGTAAGCGAACGATACTTCTTCAAAACGCACACCGTCGCCGGGGAGCGTGCCGGAAGTCGCCGTGCCATCGTTGTTTTCGATCGGTTCGTCCAGAAACTCGTACAGGTTCGACAAGTACAAATTGTCTTCGTACATTTTCCCGATCGCGGTAAGACTCGACGCGATCGACGATTGGCCTTGTTTGAAAATCATCAAGTACATCGTCATGCCGCCGAGCGTAATCCAGCCCATCGCGGCTGACCAGCCGATCCAAGCGTAAGCTCCATAAAAGGCGAGACTGCTGAGTGCGCCCAATAAAAAACCCCACAAACCACGTTTGAGTGTCAACGCCCTATCTTCGGCATACAGTTTTTCAAAGATCTCACGATACCGCTGCAAAAACAAATCGCCGGTGCCGTAAAGCTTTACTTCTTTGACATAGTCCTCGCGAGCAAGCAGCCATTCTAGATAATTACGTTTGCGAGTTTCGGGAACCTGCCAACGAAACAAACGAAACGCCGCGCCAGAGAAATACGTTTCGATAAAAAAGGCAGGGAGAGCAGCGATCACTAGCCCAGCGACCGCGATCCAAGAAAACTGAATCAACAGCCACCCATAAGTCAGCAGCGTAATGCCGCTCTGCACCAACCCAAACGTTCGGTTCACCAGACTCAACGGCCGCGACGAAGCTTCTCGACGGGCGCGAGTCATTTTGTCGTAAAACTCGGAATCCTCAAAATGGGTAAGCTCAAGCGTCTGAGCTTTCTCCAGAATCAACACGTTCACTCGTTGACCAAGCAACGCTCGGAGCAACGATTGCGACACCATTAACGCTCGTTGAATCGCCGCCATCAGAACGACTAAAGCTGCCTCCACGGCAATCCATTTGATCACCATCCAGCGGTCTTCCGGCGATTGGGTCTCGACCGCTTGGACGACCGCATCGACGATCAGCTTTCCAAAGTAAGCGATCGCGCCGGGGATCAATCCAGCCAAGATCGTAAGTGCGGCCAAGATAAACGTCAGTCGTTTGTCGGTGGTCCAGACTAGGGCCAAAGCTTCTCTACTATAGCGGAAAACACCAAAAAAACGGCCAACAAGTGAAGGGCTGTCATTGTCCGACGGCACGGAAGGTGGTGACATCAAGTACTCGGTTGGCAGTTGGTAAACTTGGCTAGTAAAACGACAACAACCTAGCGTTAATTGCTCCTGCTGCAAACCGAGGGCCACGATAATTAGGCTTGGTGGAACGCAGAAACGCCTGCCCAGACATCATCACAGCGGTGCCCCACCGGCTGAAAACGAACGATTGAGTTTTGCGGTGACACGCGAAAACGATAAGATGCATTCACAAAACGTATCATCCACTTTGAGTCACCGCCGATGCCAACCAATCGCTCTCAACTTCACATCATCACCGGTGCAGCGGGTACTGGGAAAAGCACGTTTGCAAAAGAACTGGCCAAAAAAAATTCCGCCGTGTTGCTCGACAGCGACACGGTCAGCGAACGTGTAGTCCGAGCGGGGCTGGAAGCCGCCGGGTTGGATCCGGCCGATCGGGATAGCGCTGAATACAAAAAGATTTTTCGCGAGGCCGTTTATCAGAGCCTGTTCGACGTCGCGGCAGAGAATCTACCTCACGCCAACGTGGTGATCGTGGGGCCGTTTTCACGAGAGCTCGCCGATCCGTTGTGGCCGCAGAAGCTTGAGAAACGATTCGGTGTTGCGCCGCAGGTTTGGTTTTTAGTTTGTGACGATAACTTGCGAAAACAACGAATTCAAAACCGAGCCAATCCACGAGATGCTGGCAAGCTGGTTGACTGGGAAAAACACGTCGCTCAAGCCCCGCCTGTCGAACCCAGTTTCTCTGTCACCCGAATTGACACTCGGCATGCCGTTTCACAAGCAGAAATTCGAAGCCGGATTGTGGATCAAGTTTTGCAACGATTCGGGCAATCAATGCCGATCTACTCGCAGATGATGGACGTCGCTCAAACCATCAACCAAGCCGCCGGCGAAGACGAAGCCGAACGCCTTGGGAAAATCATGCATGCGGCGATCCGTTGTGCCAGTCCCGCCGAATTGCAGACCGTGCGTGAAATTTTTGAACTGATCGGCTGCCGACCCGTAAACTATTACGACCTGCGGGAGAAAGTTTCGGTGCAGAGCACGGCGTTTCGGCCGGTGGACGAATCGGAGATTCAGCAAAACGGGTTTCGACTGTTTTGCTCGATGCTGTCGATCGATTGTATCGCTGACGAACATCAGGAATTTATCCAATCCATCATCGATCGTCGTAATGTCTTTTCCCTGTCGTTACTCGATTTGATCAAAACTGGCCAGCAAACCGGTTTGAATCACCAGCAAGTGGATCAGTTTATCCAGCAATGTGTTGACTTATTTGTGCGGCCGGAAAAGGCGTTGGTCAGTCAATCGGAATACGAGCGGTTGCGGGCGATTAATAAAGTGGCAGCTCAGGTTTTGATCACGAACTCGCTGGCGTTCAATCATCTCACCCCTTCGGTGGCTTCGGTTCCGGATGCCCATCAGCGGATGGTAGCGCAGGGGATCAAAACGATTCCAGTTTGGCAAGGCCCGGTGGGCGTCGATGTCATCCTGCGGCAAACGTCTTGTTTGGCTCCTCCGGTCGTGCTCAAGTTCCCCGAAGCGGACGGAACGTTTGTTGAAGCGGAGTATCAAGAGACGTTTGTTGAGTTCGAAGAAAGACTGCAAGCGTTGACGCCAAGCGGCCGCGAAGAGTTCGAACGATTGTTCGCAATCGGCAAACAAAACCTGAAGTTGCCAGAGTCTGATGCTGCGTATGCGGATCACTATTATCAAACGATGAACGACGCGTTGAGCGAATTTCCAACGGATCAGGCAACACTGTGGCAGCAAGGGTTGGCTTACTTCACTTTTGAGTGGGCGGATTCGATCGGCATGGCCGACGTCGCAGGTCTAGATTTTGACCAACTGGTCGACCAAGGCACCGTTCGTTTGGTGGCTCAGCAATACGAAGACTTTTTCGGCCCCGCCGCGACCAATATTTTCAATTCAAATATCGGTTTGGAGGGTGTTTCGAATGTCGGGCTGGCGACCCAGGAATCACAACAGCTGTTTGAAAAGCTGTTGGGCTGTGAGGTGGTCAATATGTACGATTACTATGAACAGATTCAGGCAAAATCTCAGCAAGCCGTTTTATCTCGGCTAACTGGTTTGGCTCGGCTAGCTTCAAACTCGTCATAGCAACTCATCAACGCTTCGCGGATGTTTCCTTGGTGCAGTTGGTAAATGGTCGTTAGGCGTTCGGTAGAGATTTGAAAATCGCAGTCGCAAGTCAAACGCTGTACGATCGATTCGAATCGCCGGTAGTCGGAGCGGAGCGTCGTCAGTTTAGGCAGTCCCCAGATGAATCGGTGGCTGGTCACGACCAACCCGATCTGTTTTTGGCGGCACGTTTTGATTAACGCGATTCGCTGGAACCAAGATAAAAGCTCAATGCCGTCTAGCACCAAGATGGTTTTTGGCTTGGGTGAATGGCGGTGCAGCAAACGCCGGTCAGCGCCGATTTCAAAACTTGCCAAAGATTGAGCGGATCGAATGGTTTGTTTTGGACCGATCGTTTTGCGGACGAAACGGTATTGAACACTGGTGGCGTTCAAGCGAACAATTCGTTTTTCGAGTTCAAAGGTTAACGTCGTTTTGCCGGTGCCGTGCGGGCCAATGATTTGGCCGTTGCCGCGTTGTCGAATGAATCTCTCGGCAAGTCGATCCAGTGCCGGTTCGTCGATCCCGACAAAGCTGATCTTCCCCGGCGATAAGAATCGCGTCGAAAACGGATTGCTGGGCCAGTTAGTCGTCATTTTGAGCAATCCAGTGGCAAGGATCTTCCGTGACGCTTAGGCGAAACGGCTGGTCGGTGATCGACTCATGCCCGCCGTCCAAAAACAATCGAATCCGAATCAACCAACGAACTTTCAAAATTTGCCCCTCATAAGACGACGGGCTCTGCGGGAGCACGGTGCTCAGTCGTTGCGGATGATCGAACGTATCGGTCGTAAACGATGCTCGATTTCGACGTTCAAAAAAGTGAACGCCGATGTCCTCTTCGCCTTTGCCTTCGGTCATCCAAATCACCGACGATTCGATCGCGGCCAAGCTGGTGTCGGGTGCAAGTTTGACGAGGTATTCAGCGCTCAGGATGCTGCCGGGCGTAAAGTGATCGACGGTTTTGTTTTGGCTGATCGAGATCTCGACCGACGGTTCGGTAACGCGAAGATGCAGGTTCTGCTTGCGGTTTAGTTCTCGTTGACGGCGGGCGCTGGGTTTTTCTTCGTATCGCGAGAGTTTGGAAACACTAGGATCCGAAAGGTTCTGGTCAGGTTCGGCCATTTTTTTGCTTTCGCGGTAACGTTGATTGTCCATTGGACTCGATTGTTGGTCGAATTGAACGAGTGCATGGCTGACGCGGGCAACTCGAATTCCAATTCCGTTTCAAAGGCCTTCCCCGCGGCCAACGAAATACCTCGTTGACGCATCAGGCGATTGGAGAACACGACCGCAGTCTCGGTGCGAATATCGGTGCCCTGATTGTAGGTGACTTGTTCCTCGCAGATCAATTCAATTTCCAGCAACTGCAATCGGACTCGGCCTGTTTGCGAGAAAAACAATTTGTACTTGTCGCCCGGTTTGAGCGGATACTTCGAAAGCTCTACCGACGTCGGCCCGACACCTGCGAGTTTGATCAACTGCCGAAAGAAGTGAAAGATCGCCCAGCCGGCAGCCGGTACAAAGACCAGCAATAAACCGCCAGCCAACCAAGGTTGCTGAGGAACCGTCGCGAGCTTGGCTTCGGCGATCTGTGCGCTAAGTTCGTTGAACTGGTTTGCCAACGCGGAATCCGTCAGCCAAGGTTTGGCGCAGATCAACAGCAAGATCGATGAAATCGACACCGCAATCGTGCTCAGCAACGCCGCCGTTATCAGCCCCCACACATTTCGCGGTGAAGGCACGATCTTAAAAGGCAACACCCTGCCAGCCAGCGGAACCAACCGATCCCGCGGTACCGTTGGTAGATCCTCGCGGCGGTGTCGAAGCTCTCGCAAAATCTCAAGTTCATCAGCCTGAGCACTGATCGCTTGGCGGCGTTCGGCTGAAACTCCGACGTGCCAGAGCAGACGGATGATCCAGCCAAAGCCAATCAGGATCAAAAACGTCGCGATGATCACCCGCAAAATGAAGTGCAGGTCAAAGATCGATGCGGTGGCGTCTTTGGCGTGAATGATCGCCAGCGTCACGCTGGTCGAAAGGAACACGAAGCCGCCCAGCAAAAACGTCGCAGCGACCAAAGCTTCGGCCACGCCGGCCCACCAACGGCGGTTGGAGCCGCGAAACCAGTTGCCTTGAATGAGTAGCCGAATCCAGCGTTGCACAGTTATTCCGGAGAGATTAAGCCTGAAAGCTTTTGGGTTGAGGATAGGTGTTTGTAGGAGCCAGTCGAGCACAAAAATCAGTCGACTGCGAATGGGGCGGCCTACAGTTTAACGCAGACTTAGGACTTTTTGGACCGGGCGGTCTGGCATTAGCTGCTATTGCTGACCGGTTGGGTTACAATTCCCGATCAACCAAAACAATCGATGGTTAAGAAGTTGCATTGGATGGTCCGAGACGAATGATACTCCGGACATGTTTCTGAATAGGACAAGAAATTGAAAATTGGATTTATTGGCGCCGGACAAATGGCAACGGCATTAGCGGCAGGCATGGCCAACAAATGCGAACGCGAGCTTGAGTTTTCGGTGTATTCTCCACGAGTCGCGTCGATTAAAAAACTGGCAGATGTCTGCGGCCCCAAAGGCAAGGTCACCGCAGCGACCAGTGCTCAGGCGGTGGTCGATGAATGTGAAGTCGTGTTTTTGGCGGTAAAGCCTCAGTTGCTCGAAGCAGCCTTGGAAGGCGTCAGCTTTGAATCCAAATCGCTGGTTATTTCGATTGTCGGCGGAGCGGATATGTTTCGCTTGCGTCGGATTGTCGGTCACAACCGGATCGTTCGCGCGATGCCCAACACGCCGTGCTTGATTGGTATGGCGGCATCAGCTTATGCGGTCGACGAAGACGTGTCCGATGAAGACGCGGCGTTGGTGGAAGAGTTCTTCGGCGCGGTGGGAACGATCGTTTCGGTTCAGGACGAATCACTGATCGATAGCGTGACGGGTGTATCGGGTTCAGGGCCGGCTTATGTTTACACGTTCATCGAAGCGATGATCGATGGCGGCGTGTTGGTGGGGCTGAAACGAGAAACCGCTCGCGAGCTGGCCATCCAAACCGTGATCGGCGCGGCAGCGATGATGAAAGAAACCGGCAAGCATCCGGGCGAGCTTCGAGACCAAGTAACCAGCCCCGGCGGCACGACGATCACAGCGTTGAAGGCATTGGAAGAAACCGGCATGCGTGACGCGGTGATGTCCGCCGTTTTGGTTTGTACCGAACGAGCCAAAGAGCTTTAGAGAGCCGGGCCAGGTTTAGCAGGCGTATACTGCAGGATGGCGTTTTTGATTTCTGCGGGCTGAAACGCCTCGGAGAGGACGTGTTGCGGATCCGGTTCGCAAGCTGCGGCTATCGCCAAAGTGCGGCAATGGAACAACCACTCGTCGCCGGATGGTTGCGATAAGATGTTTTAGCGAAGCTAAAAAATGTGGTGTGGGGCTGCCAGCCTGTCAGTGCGTTTGACAGCCTGGAAGCACCATCACCACATAACAATACGCATCTTGTTGGATTTCGGCGGTGCCCTTTTTTCGGTCCATCTGGGGCGAAGCAATATTAGCAAAGCTAACCATGCGGGAGCTAGCCACTAAATTCCCGGAAGAACCATCGAATAAGGGTGCCATATTTACGCGATCAGAAAAGGAGTAATTTAAGAAAGCCCCTTTGAAAAACATGCTTACCGGATTTCCCCAAGACCACATCCGACGCGTAAGCATGCCAAAAATCAGGAGACCCCATTGCCCTCAAAGCCGTGAAGCATGGCACCCGGCCCATGATCAAACGCTTGGAATACTTACCCGAGGCACAGTAAACTCAGAAGAACCTTTTTTCGCGTTATCTTTTTTCTATCCTGCGTTTTAGCTATCGATCTAATCGTCGCTTCATTCGCCTACAGAAGCCATGTCAGAATTTTGCATCAGCCCTTTCAGGCGTCTAATTGCCCGCAAGTAACGCATGCTGGCCGCGGGTTCGCTTACGCCTAAAACGTTGGCGATCTCTTGGTTGGTAAGATGCTCGTAGTGCCGCATGACAATGATTTCGGAGGCTTGGCTGTCCAGCATCGCGATTGCTGATTCAACCTTTAACGCCATCTCTTTGCGGATCATCACCTCGGCAGGCGCGATTCTAGACTCGCCCAGCAACGCCGCTAAGTGAATCGAAGACTGATCGTAGCCACGTTGAGTTACCATACGCTGCTCTCGGTCAACTGAACGCTTTGCAGACCCTCGGTGATGTCGGTGCGCGTCGATGATCCGGTCGCGAGCAATCTGTCGTACCCAAAGGTGAAAAGGCATGGGTGGCGAATCTAAATACTTCGGGAGCCTGCGGTTCACTTCGACCAAAACATCTTGCACAACATCGCTGGGCGCAACGCGGTTGCGAATCTTTTTGTCCAGCCGCATCTGTACGAGTCGTACAAGCGAACTGCGATGACGGATCAGCAGGTGGCCAACCGCAGACTTGTCGCCATTTTGTGCGCCCAAAATCAGCTGCTGGGTGCTCATAAAACGAGGGTCATCTCGTTTAGTGGGGGCGATGCTTGCGCTACTTAAAACTGCTGAATTCGTGGCATTCATAGCTGCTGTACCTTAGTGGTGGTGTCGCCAACCGGATTTGGATGACACGGTTATTACCGTTTTCTCCGGGATTGCTTAACTCTTCGGGCGGACGTTTCTATCGCAACCCACAAGAACAACCCGCGAAAGTGGCTTCTTTCGCGGGGTGGGGGAGCGTCGCAAGATACATTCAAAGGGCCAACGGCTCGGCAGTTAGAGAGCCTACCGCAGTGCCCTTAAACTGCCGGACCTTTGGTCCTTTGGTGGGTAGGAATGCATCCCAACCCAGCCTTGCAAATCTTCGATTTTTAGGCTGGGCTAGAGAAACTGCCAGCCCCTTGGGCCTATACGATTTTTTTTGTGCTTTCGGTTAGCGTTCTGAACGCTGAAAAAAGACAGCCCATTGAGATCGCGAAATTATTCGCCGCTGCCGCTTAAACGCCGGAAGAACCAGGTTAGTTAGCTGAACGCTAGATTCACTCGCTTGCGCATTCGTGCTGGTATTTGCGTGCTCGTCGCCAAGGGGCGCAGTAGCTCGGCTTGGCATGCCCAAGCGGTGCAATGGATTAACAGCTCCTCGCGCCTGTTAGCGCGCATGACAGGCTGGAAGCCCATCACCACATTAAAAGGCTGGAAGCCTTTTTTGGCCGCTTAGGTCATTTGGACCCCACAGGTCAATTTGGCCGCGCAGATCATCTGGGGCCCGCAGATCATCTGGCACGCTGCGGTGGGGACAAGAGTTTTTGGCCGAGGAGCCTCCGAGGTGGCACGCGCGCAAAAGTAAAGCGTTTCCAACTGCAAGTTTGCTGCTGGAAACGCCCTTCGAATTCAAACGTTCGTCGTTGAGTTCTATTTACGTTTGAACATGCCGTCGAACTTTGCTCGTAGTTCGTCGTCTCCCATGACTAACGCCCCCAGCACTACTAACACTAATAGCAATATCAGGATGGGGAACATCAGGCTGTTGCCGTAGCCATCAGCTGACTCAGCACCGGTTGTTCCAGCTGCTACCGCAGCACCAGCGTGACCGTCAGCGTGACCGTGACCGCCTGCGTGACCGTGACCGCCTGCGTGGCCGCCCTCGCCGTTTGTTACCGCCCCGCCGCTTGCTCCGGCCGATCCACCTTCGGCGGTTTCAGGGTGGGTTCCAGCGGCAATTCCCGCTGCGGTTCCTGCGGTCGCTCCTGCGGCAGCCAGTGGAGCCGCAGCGGTGGTTGGCTTGGTGACATCAACCGCGTACAAGCGAGTCCGGTCGGACAGGTACATGCGGCCGTTGGTGAAAGTCGGTGTGCTGTAGATCGAGCTAAACTCCACGGTGTCTTTTTTGTCGAGCACTTCCGCTTTCTCTTTGGACGCTTTGAAAATCGTCAAAGAACCTTCTTCGCTGCCCAAGAAGACTTTGCCATCGACGGCTAAAGTCGATCCCCAAACACCGTCAAACAAATCGTGTTCCCAGTGCCGAGTTCCTTCGGCCAAATCGATGCAGTGAACGAAGCCGCTTAAGTCAGCTGCGAACACCATGTCTTCGTAAACCGAAACGGTCGACATCGTTCGTCGGAACATTGGTTCCTTCTCTCCGGCTTCGGTTTCCATCTCGCCGCCGTAGTGCCAGATCACAGCCGAGTTTGGGTTGGGCTTACCGGGAGAGCCAATTTCGCCGATCTCCGGGCTGACGTCGCCGTTCTTGGTCGCATCAATCCGCCACAAGTGACCAACGCCTTCGCCGTGTTCGGGGTCTTGGCCGACGGCAAGGATCACGCTGTTGTCGTGGAAGACGGGGGTTGAGATAACCGAGTTGCGAGTTCCTTTTCCGTAAAGCTCCCACTTGGTTGCTTTCGGATTCAAATCGAACCTCCAGATCTCTTCGCCCGTCACCGCGTCGTGAGCGTACAGAACTCCGTCACCACCTGGAAAGAAAACTTGCATCTTCCCGTTGACTTCTCCTAAAGCCGGAGAAGACCATTGGCCGTGGAGGATTTTGTCAAACGGCTGGTTGTGATCCCAAGCCACTTCGCCGGTGTTTTTGTTGACGGCTAAGAAACAAGGCGAACGAGCGGCTGGCACGTCGAGGTGACCTTCGTCGACTCCGTTGGAGGTTAACAAGTAGATCAAATCGCCGTGAACCACGGGCGAGCTGGTGGCGAGGTTGTGAGGGAATACTCCCAGCTCATCGATCATGTCCAGCGACCAGATGATGTCGGCATCGGCTTCGGTGGCGTCCACTTCGTCCGTTACCTCGCCGTCGTTTTTGCCGTCGCGGAACCCTTCGGTGTCCAAGCACATCAACTCACAGCGGTTGGTCACGACGTACATTCGTTTGTCTTCGACGACGGGAACGCTGCAGATGCCTTGTAGCAACCAGTCACTAACGCGTCCGATAGGCAGTTTGTCGCGAGTAAGCTGCCACAGGAACTCTCCGTCTTCCTCGTTGAACGCCAGCACAACGCCTTTGTCCTGTTCGGCAGGGTACTTGTCTTTTCGCCAGCCACCACCATTGTTGGTGCCCACGAAGACTTTACCATCGGCGACCACCGGGTTGCCGTAGGTTTGTGAGCCGAGGCTTTGCTGCCAGACCACGTTGCCTTCTTTGCCTTTTTGCAAATCAAAATCGATGCTGACTTTCATGCCGTTGCCGACCATGTTTCTGGAGGGTGTTCCGCCCCACATTGGCCAGTCGGCCATCGCAGCAGTCGACAGTAAGCTGACGGCAATGATAACAATTGAGAAGTATCGAATTAACTTCATCGTTTAGGTTCCTAATAGTTTTTTATCGTGGTCGTTCAAGCATGGCCAAGGAAAACCGCAAAGTGTTTTTCAAAGGCTGTTGGTTGACTGTTTGTTTGATAAATTAATTTTTGGTTTCAAGTAATGTCGTCAGTTCGAACCAGAAGTCCTGCACAGACGCCGGCTCAACAAAAACGGAGCAGGCTGTCCGCAGAGGAATCCCCCTGCGAATCCCACTCCATTTTGCGTTTAGTTCTGAGTGACGATGACGTTGTCAAAATAGCAGTCAGCCAACGCGTAATAATACAGACCAGGTGAACCGGATTGGTTCGGGTGCGGGTCGGTTTGAGTGATCGACCACTCGGTCGGTTCTTCCTGACCGCGCTTCCAGACTTTTCCATAAACGGTAGCCTCGGTGTCGGTCGTGTCGACTTTCATTTTAATCGTGTACCAAACATCCGGCTCTGCCACAAACTTCTTCTCGACTCCCATTCGCTTGTGGGGGCCCCATGATAGGAGTTCCATTTTGCTGTTGTTAGCTTTGATGATGAAGTTGTATCGATTGCAAGAAAGTCCAACACTGGCAAGCCTTCGAGATTGCTCAGGCATCATGACGTCGGATTGGATGGTGTAGTCTTTCATGTCCTCATGGCCGAGTCCGATTTGGTGGCTCGGGCGGCTCTTTAATTTGCTGCCGCCAGAGACCATCATCACGGTGTCGCCCTCTAGGTCGATTGGTTTGACTTTAATAAAAGCACGCATCCAAGTCGGAGGCACAGAAACTTTGGAAAGCCCCGTAAAGTCCCAGCTCCACTTTTTCGCGGGGTTGAACATTCGCAAACGAGCGGTCGCGGTCTGGCCATCGACGGTCGTGGTGACCGTGCCAGCAAAATGTTTCTCGGTAGTCGGGGCCGTCAGTTTGCCATCGGCCGCGGTGAAGCCCGCGAGCGATTCGCTGGGTGACAGCTCGCCGGCTGGCATTTTTTTGATGAACCGTCCATTGGCGTCGAAAGCATGCACGGTGTACTCGACAGTTTCCCCAGCTTTGACGATCGTCTCGTACGGGCGAAGTTGAATCGAAGCGATTTGGTCAGTCGCTTCGGTTTCAGACGCCATCGGTTGAAGCTCACCCACGACAGGTTTTTTGGATTCGTCAAAAATACAAATCGTGCGATCGCGAGTGACCAAGATGACGCGGCCTTCCGCCGTTGCGGGCGACGCGTAGATCTCGTCCTTGCCCGAACCCTCTTTGGCGTTAATGTTCACGTGAGAAATTTTCTCGCAGCCGTCGCGAGATGGTTTTAGGATCCACATGTTGCCGTTGACTTCAGTCGCGTAGATTTTACCGTCGGCAAAAATCGGCGACCCTTTCCCTACGGTACCCAAATCAAACACCCAAAGTTCTTCGCCAGTTTTGACGTCGTAAGCGTGCAGGTTCCCAAGGTCGGCCACGACGTACAGGATTCCTTCGTTGGCAATCAACGCCGTGTAGCCAGCTTTCAAGCCGTCTTTTCGCCAGACGCCGTGCGTTTCAGTGACGTCGCCAGTTCCGGTCGCATCAATGCATTGGACTCGACCAAATTCTGTATTGTCGATGTTGTCTTCGCCGTGAGACATCAGCACGTACTTGCCGGCGACGGCGGCGGTGGTGTTAAGGCCACGGAGCGACATGCGGAAGCCCCAGAGCTTTTCACCGGTGCGAGCGTTAATCGAATAGACGCCGCCATCGCAGTTGCCGCCGATCAGTTGGCGTGTGCCTTCGATCACCGAAACCACGGGCGCGGAGTAGTTGGTGTCTTTTGGTTTGCCACCGGGAGCGGAAACCCATTGCAGGTCGCCGGTTTTTTTGTCAAACGCATAATAGTAATGTAGCGGCGCAGGGCCCTTGGTGGCGCCCCAGTTGGTTGCCATGAAGCTCACGATCAAACGGTCTTCGTCGATGATCGGAGTTTGAGTTCGTCCGCCATAGCCGGAGATTTTTCCGTAACGTTCGGCCAACGAAATTTCCCAGACGGTTTTTCCATCGGGCGTGTAGCATCGCAAAATACCGCTGACCGAGTGAGCATAAACGTAGCCTGTTTCAGGGTCGCCGCACATCGAAGCCCAGCCAACTCGCGGGGCAGGGATGTCGGTTTGGAAAACATTGAACTGATCGCGCCATAACTCTTTGCCCGACTTCAGGTCCCAACAAACCACTTGTTCGCGGGCGTTGATTTTGGTTTTTGGATCGACCACATCATCTGCGGTACGGCAGTTCAAAAACACTCGACCGTTTTGAATGATCGGCGTCGCTCGTCCACCCGTTTCGGCGACCCACGCGACGTTCTTTTTTGGTTCGAAGCTCCAAGAGTCGACCAAGTTCGTGTCTCGCGAAACGCCGCTCTGCTCCGGTCCTCGCCAATTCGACCAGTCTTGAGCGGTGACGCTTGTGGTCGCTAACGTGCCGGCGAAAATGATGGATGCAAGCAGAAGCATCTGAAATGGAGACCGCTTTTTTGCCAATGGTGATCGAGCCATTGAAATTGCCGCTGATTGCAGCAAGTGCATTTTGAACATGAGTGATCCTTGGTGTTTCACTGAGTACGCTTTTAAAACCAGCCAACAGTCGTCGATGAGCGAACTGCCGGGTTGTAAAAAGTTGTGTTTTCGACGACGCTAAGCTTAACAGATCTTCCGTCAATTGAATATTTCCGGTGATCAAAATCTTGTGAAACATCGGGGTGTTTTTTGTAACCAAAAACGCGATTAATCCGACTGCATCAAAATTTAGCACGAAACCTCTACGAACATGCCTAGCTTTCCTCAAAGTCGAATGCGCCGAGTGCGACAAACCGGTTGGTCTCGCGCGATGGTTGCCGAAAACCAGTTGTCCCCGGCAGATCTAATCTGGCCCGTGTTTGTGCAGCCCGGATCAAACCAAACGACGCCGATCGCTTCGATGCCGGGCGTTAACAGAATGACGATCGATGTGTTGGTAAAAGAAATTACTGGCGCACATCAGCTGGGGATCCCGGCGATCGCGATCTTTCCTGAAACGGATCCCACCAAAAAAACGGATGATGCTCGTGAAGCGATCA
>JALZWN010000294.1 GCA_023300235.1 Mariniblastus sp. | reverse complement strand
AATCATCATTCGGCCCACCAAGAATTTCCGATTGGTACGGTCGAGTGGCGTCCTTTTCCGGAGACTGATTTGAGCAAACGCCAGTTGGCTTGGAGTGCCTATTTGCTGCCCTATCTCGAACAGCAAAACGTCTTCGATCAGTTGGATTTGAGTCAGGCTTTTGATGCGGCGGACAATGAATTGGGGGCAGCGACTGTTCTTTCAGTTTATCGTTGTCCAAGTAGCATTCGCGAAGACGATCGGCCTGATGGTCGCGGGGCTTGTGACTACGGCGGGATCTTTGGCGAGCGAATCACTAGCGCCAACCATCCCCCCAAGGGCACGATGTTGATTGATGAAGCGGTGAGTATTCGCGATATCACCGACGGAACTTCGAACACGTTGATCGTGGCTGAAGATAGCAAGTCGCCGGACGCCCAGTGGATTAACGGCCGGAATATTTTCGATCAAGCGTTTCCGATCAACCAAGCTCCAGGCTTCGAAAATGACATTCGCAGCGAGCACCCACAGGGGGCTAATGGCGTGTTTTGTGATGGCAGCGTGCGTTTTTTGAACGAGTCGATGGACAACGAAACGTTGGCGGCGATCTGCACGCGAGCACTTGGTGAAGTCGTCGAAGACTTTTAGTGCCTTTCTCTCAACCGCGTTTCTGCACAAGGTAGCCGCCTGACTGAATCGCGTTTGAGAGATAGGCACTTTTAGTTGACGTTTTGTAACGACGTTGTTGCCTGACTTTTAACTTTACACCTCGATATTGGTTACTTCATAGGAAAGAAATATGAAACTTACATTCACACACTCGCTGGTTTTCAGTGTTTTAACATTTTGCTTGCCTGCTTTTTTGAACGCTCAAATCATCGTCGATTTTGAGGATGTTGGTACTGACTTGTCAGCTGATAGCGCTTTTCGCGGCGAAGATAATGCCGGCGGCTTTACATCGGGTGGAGTGGCGTTCAATAATTCGTTTGGCACTTTTCCAGGTGGTGACTTTTGGTCGGGCAATGCGTACTCCAACCAGACGAGTTGGAGCTCTGGAGGGCTTATGGAGTTTGCCGCTGGTAACGACACGGTGCTTTCTGAAAACGCAGATGGGTCTACTGATGTTGGAGTCGACGGCTCACCGACATGGGGAGTTGTCTTTGGTGGTTCGGCTAGGTTTAGTGCTCCAGATGGCTACGGGTTTCAGTCATTTAACTTTCATAACACTCGATCGACCGCGGAGATTATCGTTAATGGAAACCTTAGCGAAGGCTTTCCAACAGAACCATTTGGTTCGGAATCACGGTTTGGTTTTTTCGTCAACCGGATTAGAGAGTTCGTGCAAGATAATGGAGACATTGGTTTTGAAGTGGTAGCTTCAACGGATCTCATTTTATTAACAGAGGCTGGATCGCCAAAGGAAGGCTGGTTTGAATACGACCTAACTGGTACGCCAGTCGCCGGTGCGGATATGATTTCATTCGAATTCTTTTCGACCGATACCAATGATTTTGGAGTCGTAACGCCTGCGTATTTTGCAGTCGACAACATCGGATTGGTTGAAGTCGTTGAACCATTGCTGGGGGATGTAAATTTGGACGGCACGGTCGATTTCTTGGACATCGCGCCATTCATTACCGTCCTGGCCAGCCAAGATTTTCAACTTGAAGCGGATATTGATGGAAACGGTGCGGTCAGCTTTTTGGATATCTCACCGTTTATTGTGCTCTTAAGCAATTGAATAATGGTTCCGTCAGGAACGAACTGTCCTCGCAAGGGTCTATCCTCGGGTGCGAGAGCCAAGTTCATTGGCAATCTTGGAACTGGGCGGATTGACGGTATTGCTGCGGCGACGAAAATCTTAGGACTTTCAAGTCGCCGGTTCGAATGTGAAGCTCATGTCAAACAAATCTCGTGTTTCTATTTCGAATATTCGTTCGGACGTCGCGCTGCTCACTTTAGCAGCAGGCGATGACGGCCGTGTGAACTTGGACGATGCGATGCTTGATCAAATCGATCAAGCGATGGAAACCTTGGCCGCGCGAACGGATTTGTCGGGAGCCATCGTTCGCTCTGCCGGTCGGCGGTCGTTTGCACAGCCGTGGGATATCGATGGCTTGCAAGAGCGTTTCGACTGGGATGATCAGCAGGTTGTGCGATTTAGCCAACGCGGGCGAGCCGTTTTGGCTCGGCTGAGCCGCTGCCCGTTTCCGACCGTTGCTTTGATTGAAAACGATTGCTTGGGCGCGGCGTTGGAGTTGACGCTTTGGGCAGACTACCGGTTGGCGGTCGAAGGAACCGTGGTCGGGATGCCTCAGGTTTGCATTGGGCTGACGCCGGGATGGGGTGGAGCGTCGTTGTTGCCGCGGATGGTTGGGCTGGATGTTGCGGTGGATTTAATTACCAGCGGACGTTCGATTGATGCGCGAGAGGCGTTAAGTAGCGACTTGGTGAATGAGGTTTGTGGTCCGGAAGCGATTTTGGATCAAGCGTTGGCGTTGATCGATCGGGTCGGTGTTTCGAAAGCCTTTGTCCAAAATCGAGTAACGTTGGTCGGGCCTGTGCCGGGGATTACGCCGGAGACGTGGCAGGAGATTGCTGAACCCGTTTTGAAGGAATTTGCAGAGCGGATTGTTGGTAGCGATGACGTGTATCCGTTCGCCCCGACGGTTGCGGTCGAGCACCTGACGCGAACTTGTGCTTCGCCGATCAAAGTCGCTTGGCAATCGGAGACGACGGCGTTTGCCCAAGTTTGGGGGACGCCGGCCAACCGAGGGTTAACCCATTATCAAGCAGCGTTGCAGCACAATTCGATTCAGCCTGGGTTGGTTGATCTGAGCTTGGCGACGGCTCAAATTACGACAGTGGGAATTGTCGGTGCGGGATTGATGGGTGGATCAATCGCGAAAATTTGCTACGCGGCGGGTTTGTCGGTACGGTTGTTGGACGCCGATGCTGAATTGGCGGCGAGGGTGGTCGGGCAGATCGAAGCGACGAGTGGGCGGGGGGAGATTTTGTTTGCCAAAGGTTACGAACAGTTTGCCGATTGCGATCTGGTGATTGAATCGGTGGTGGAGACTTTGGACGTAAAGAAAATTGTGTTGCAGCGAATTGAGTCGGCGGTTTCTGAGCAAGCGATCATTGCAACCAACACGTCGGCGATTCCGATCGAAAAGCTGGCGGCTAATCTGCAAAACCCAGAGCGGTTCTGTGGAATTCATTTTTGCCATCCCGAGTTAATGGCATTGGTTGAAGTTGTCTGTGGCCCTGGGACGTCGCCGGAAACGGTTGGTTCAGCGGTGGGGTTTGTTCAGGTGATTGAAAAGATTCCGATTGCGATGCGCGATAGCCCGGGATTTGTGGTGAACCGATTGTTGGCGGCGTTGTTGAACGCGTCGTTGGATTTGTTCGTTGCTGGCGTTGAAATACAGCAAATCGATGCTGCGATGCGAGAGTTTGGGTTCATGGGCGGGCCGTTTGAGATCATCGACGTGATCGGTGTTGACACTTGCATGTACGCTGGTCGGACGATGTGGGAGGCGGGGGTCGAGTGCGTTTCGTTGTCGCCGATCTTGCCCAAGCTGATGAAGAATAAACGGTTGGGGCAGAAGTCGGGGGCGGGTTTCTATGAGTATCCCGATGGTGAGAAACTGCCGGTGTGGAATCCGTCGATTGGGGATTTGATCGATGGTTACCGTAGCGCAGACGTCAGCGATCTGGGGCAGGCCGAAATTCAACAACGGATTTTGAACGCGGCGGCGGCGGAAGCCAATTTGATTCTGGACAGGAAGATTGTCGGCAGTCGATACGATATTGATTTGTGTATCGTGAATGGTTTCTCGTTTCCCAAACACCGCGGTGGGATTTTATTCTGGCAGCAAGAAGTCGCAGGCTGATCGGGGCTTCTTGCGCGAGATCGATGGGTGGCTGACAAAGATTTTGTACGAACGGGTGCAGTCAAGTGCAGCGAGTTTTGCGGATCGGTCCGGTTTTTTTGTTTGGATTCTGTTACCTGTGGGGCTCGGTGGGAAGCCGAAAGCGGCAAACGGTGCTGGGGTTGTATTGCTGAAAACGGAATTTGTCGCTCGATGGAGGGGGCGCGAGGGAAGCAAATTTCACTCGCGAGCCGTTTCGAGTGATAGTCCGTCAATTACGTTCTTTTGCGCGGTTTCTGGATGGTTGGCGATAAGTGAAACCTAGCTTTAGCAGTGAATGCACGAGGTGGTCTCGGGCACGGTAGGAATCCTGTTAACAATTTTCGCGAGAACATGAACGCTAACTCTGGCTGGCAAACACTTGTCCTGATTACCTCGGTTCAGCTTGCGCTGTTGCTGGCCGGGATCTTAGTGCTATTCAGTTGGTTTGCTAGTCGAAATGTTGATGCCGCTAAAACTCAAGCACATTCAGATAACTTAGCTGTCAGCGAACAAGTTGCGAGTGCAATCTCTCGTTTGGAACTTGTCGTTGTTGGAGAGTTTTCGGAAGCTGACTGTACTCAGGTGCGGCATGTTTTCGGAAAGTATCAATTGGTGAACCCAGGTTTTGTTTCACTAGTAGATCCAAAAAACGGTACCGTCGTTTGTTGCGTTTCAAAGTCAAACAAGTCTATTGGGAATGATGTTTTCGCTGGCATAAGTTTTGTCGACGGTGAATCGTTCTATATCGATATTCAAGATCGGCCCTACTGTGCAAACGTTACTTATCTATCAAGCATCGACGCCTGCTTGATTGCCGCGCAGCAACCCTGTTCTGCGTTTGCCGCGGTTGGAGAAGAAATCGACTTTGCTCGTAACGTTTGCTTTTCTTGGATTCTGTTTGGCGGTTTGTTGTTTCTGTGCGCAACGCTGGTGGCATTGAATTGGACTGCTGCCAAGTTTGAATTCAAGAGCGAAGGGTTACAGCGAGAGATTGCAGAGCGAGAAATTCAAATCGAAAAGACTCAGGGCGCGGTGATGTTTGGTTTGGCAAAGTTAGCGGAGTCGCGTGACAATGACACGGGCGAGCATCTGGAGCGAATTCGTAGTTATGTCACGATTCTGGCGAATGATTTAAGGGCGAATTTCACGGAGTTGGTGGGTGATGGTTTGGTCGAGGTATTGGCAGTGGCATCTACACTCCATGACATCGGTAAGGTTGGCATCCCGGATTCAATTTTGCTCAAGCCGGGCCGGTTGTCAAAGGCGGAGCGTAATGTGATGGAGCTTCACACTTCCATCGGTGGCGAGTGTTTAGAGGCGATCCAAAAGCATTTGGGTGGTGAAAATCTTTTCATGGAAATGGCCAAGCAGGTTGCTTATTACCATCATGAGCGTTGGGACGGTGCTGGGTATCCGTGCAAACTTAAGGGCGAAGGGATTCCTTTGGTGGCTCGGATTGTCGCGGTTGCAGATGTGTACGATGCGTTAACTTCGAAGCGGCCTTACAAGGATCCGTTTAGTCATCTTGAGAGCCGTGGCATTATCTTGTCTGGTTCTGGCAGCCAGTTTGATCCGGAAGTTGTAGCGGCGTTTTTGCGTCACGAAGATAAATTTGAAGCGATCTCGGTTTCTCAAAAAACGTTGAGCCCTAATGAGATTCGCAGCGAATTTCAACAACTCTGTGAACGAACTGAACATCTTGTCCAGCAGGATAGACCCAAGCCATTCAACGTCGGTCAAAATTAGTCTGCTTCACTCAAAGACGTCGATCTGTGACTCATCAAAGTTAATCGTCGTTACTTTGACTCGGCTCGAATTTCGGCTAACTTCTGTCACGAGCACGACTTTTATCTCTGGTCGTTTTTCGCAAAAAGCAAAGACTTGATCTGGTTGCATCACAAAGAAAGCGGTCGCCAGTGCGTCGGACACGGCTGCTGAGTTTGAAACCACGGTGGTCGACAAAAAGTGGTTCGTCGGCCAGCCGGTTCGAGGGTCGATGATGTGGCCGTAACGTTTGCCTCGGTGAAAGAAACCTTGCCGAGCCGTTCCCGAGGTGCCGAGGGCTTGGTTGCGAAGTTGGATTTCGGCTAAGCGTACGCCAGCGGCGGTGGGGTGGCTGATGCCAACTCGCCAGCAGCGTTGCTCGGGCGTCTGGCCGGCGGTCGGATCGCCGCTGCCTCCCCGAGCCAGCACGCTGCTCTGCCCGCCGTGGATGACAAAGTCGTAGACTGAGTGTTGTTCGAACAGGTCTGCCACGCGGTCGAGTGAGTAGCCTTTGCCGATGCCGCCGAGATTGATTTTGACATTGGGTTGCGTGATTGAGAGCTTTTGGTTGGCTTCATCAATGACTAAAAAGTCGCTGCTAACTAATTTTAGCACGGCTTCAATTTTGTCGTCCGGCGGGACGGCACCTTGGCGAGATTCAAATCCCCAGAGTTGACTGAGTTGCCCCGAGGTCACGTCGAACGCGCCGAGGGTGTCATGATGGATTCGTTTTGCCATGCAAAGTAGATCTAGCAGGCCCGCTTCAACGGATTGAGGTGTGTGGATGGCGGTTTGGTTCAGCTGGCTGACTTCGCTATGATCGCGATAGATGGTGAGTTGGTCTTCCAGATCGTCGACCAGTTGAAAGGCCAACATCGTGGCGGAGGCTGCCTGTCGGTATTGGTGCAGGTTGAACGAAATCTCAAATTCGCAAGCCATCGCTCGTTTGGAGTACTGTTCCCAGACGCCCGCGTCGTCGCCAGTGGAACTCCACGGCGCGTCGATGCCGTCAAGTTTGGCTTGGGCGTTTTCGCGGATGGTTTTGATCGCTCCCATGCCGGTTATGAATTCGCGACGATTCGAGTTTGGCTTGGCAGCGTCGACCACTGGTTCGTTGGGGGCAGGTTCTGGAGGCGGCGAATTGTCGGCAGATTGATTCATAGTCAACGTTGTAGAATGGTTGGGGCTGGTCCATAATACCAAACCGGAGAAAAAATTATGCCCCAACAATTCAAACGATGCTGCTTGGTTTTGGGCCTGTTGGCGTCAACCTGTGCCAGCGTGGACGCTCAAATCTTGAAATCCCAGCCCACTCGAAAGATTATGCGAGTCGCTAAGCCAATGTTTACGGACGATGCGGGCGAAGGGGTTTTCTTCAGGGATGTGTTTGAGGAGGCGTTGGTTGGCAAGCGTCCGCCAGTGCCGTCGGCGAGTTCGCTGGCTGCTGATCGAGTCGGTGGGGTGGACGATTCTGCTGGCAAAACTTGGTCGCGTTTGATTTCCGCAGCGACGTTGGAAGACGAAGTCAAAGTACTTCAACAGCAGTTGAGTCGCGACTTAACGACGGTAAGCCGGTTTCGTAGCGACCATGCGAAGATCCAAAAGTCGTTTGAGCAATTGTCGTTGATGTTTGGGGTGGTTCGCGAGTACGACGGAAAGATTCGTTGGAAGGCCGATGCTGCGGTTGTGCAAAAATCTTTTGAAACCGCTGCGGTGAGCGCGCGTGCGGGGGACGAAACGGGGTTTGCGAGTAGCAAGCGGAGTGTCGAAGATTTAGTGCAATTGGTACGTGGCGATCGTTTTCCAGGCAAAGCAAAACCGCCGGAGAAGTTGGATTGGTCCAGCGTAACCGGACATTCACCGATCATGAAGCGGTTGCAGGTTTTGCAGGACGAAATCAAAGTCGCGACATCGAACGAGAGCGATTTTAAAAAACAACAGCCGGCGATCATCCATACGGCGGAACTGATCGCGATGATGGCTGAAGCCGTTCAGCAAGAGGACATGGACTACGCGGATGATGAAGAGTACGTGGCGTACGCGAAACAGATGAGCGCTGCGGCAATTGCTGCTGCGAAGGCAAGCCGTAATAGTAATTACGAGTTGCTAAGCAATGCGGTCAATGGTGTTGGGCAGAGCTGTGCTGATTGCCATGGGGATTTTAGATAGCCCCCCGAGGTGAACGGCTGGCGGTAAGATTTCAGGGCGAATCAATTTTGCAAACGAGATAGCCCCAATAAATGGTAGCCTGCTGCGTTAGCGAGGAACCCGTGAAAATCCTCGCTAACGGGTTTGTTGATTTAGTCATGTGCAGACTTAGTCATGTGCAGACTTAGTCATGTGCAGGTAGTCGCCGTTGCCGCCGTGAAAGAAGCGTTTGCATAGGCCAACAAGCAAGACTGCATTTCTGTCACGCTAGGGGGGCACTCGACAATTCTCTCATCGAGAGTCACTCCCCAACCGCTTTGTGAACGTCCACCGAGGTGACGCTACTTTCATGGAGTGAAAGGCGACATTGGGGCTTGGTGAGCTAGTTCGATTGATTTTCTTGCATCGCTTTTAGCTCTTCGGGCGTTTTGATCTTGTCGGCGAATGCGGCCTTCAGTTTCTTAATCTTTGCTGGAATCATTACTTGGCAGTAGCCGCTACCCGGATTGTCGGCGAAGTAATTTTGGTGGTAGTTTTCGGCTACCCAGAATTTCTGGGCGGTTTCGATGACGGTAACGACGGGTTTGCCAAAGACGTTTTGGTCGTTCAGCTTTTTTTTGTAGTCGGCTGATTTAGTTTTTTGGCTGTCGTCGTGATAGAAAACGGCTGAACGATATTGGGGGCCAACGTCGTTGCCTTGTCGATCCATCGTCGTTGGGTCGTGGGTTTTCCAGTGGACGTGCAGGAGGTCTTCGAACTTGATCATCGACGGGTCGAATTCGATTTGAATTACTTCGACGTGGCCAGTTTTTTTGCCGCAAACTTGTTCGTAGGTTGGGTTTTCAACATGACCGCCCATGTATCCTGACTTAACGGATTTGACGCCTTTGAGTTGTTGAAAGACGGCCTCGGTGCACCAGAAGCATCCGCCACCAAAAGTTGCTGTTTCCACTTTTTTAGTTCCTTGGGTGTTATTGCCTTCGCTTGATGCGACGGTCTGGTCTGGGGCGGGAAAGTTTTCGATTTGTGTCACTGGTGTTTGGCAGCCAGTCAGGAGAGCCATCAGCAGGCAGTTTGCGATGATCAGTGAACGGGCGGCGGTCCAGGCGCGGGGGATTGAACAAGAATTCATGATAAGATTCCGGCGGGTGAGTGGTTTGGTTGGTGTTCGTTTTTTTGGGAGCACTTGGCTGCCAAATATTCGATGGGTCTACTACGACGCCATTGGACCACGGATCTTACCGTTAAACCGGAACCGAACTCAAGACTCAACGGACTAATCGAACTTTGCCCGCATTCGCTGTACCATTTTTTGGACGGAGGATTTTTCGGCAGGAGAATCCACGATCTCGATTGCTCGATTTTCGGACAAACGGGCTTGGCGGTTGCGGTTGAGTTTTCGCATCAAAATCGATTTCTGCAGCAACGCATCGGCTCGTAGGTCCGCGGGGATCGCTGTGTTTTCGGCGAAATCGTCGAGCGTTTTAAGGGCGTCGGATTGCTGATCGGAACCAAACAAGCAATCGGATTTGGCAGCGACCAGTTCGATCAATAGGTCGTAATTGCTGGGAGTGACTGCGATGCCGGCTTCGAATGTTTTGATTGCTTGGGCGGTTTGGCCTGCTTTGGATTGCAGTTCACCTTTAGCTAGATAAAGGTAACCGGTGTCGCTACCGGCCGGCGTGTCTGTGGCTGCGATTTGTTGAATCAAAAGTTTTATGCCGGCGTCGGGGTTGGTTTCAGAAATAACGTAGGCTTTTTTGGCAACCAAGCGTTGGCGAGTTCCGCCGGTGAGGCTTTCGAGCGAAATCATGGTGTCTAAGATTTCGATGGCGGCGTCCGTGGCTTTGGTTTCGCGAGCGAGGTTGAGTTTGATTTGCAGGATGCTGAGTCGTTCCGTGTCGCTAAACTGGAATTTGGTGAGCACTTCGTCGATGAATGCCATCGTTTTTTGGGGCTCAGCCAGACGTGATCGTAGGAGCACGTCGGCGAGGATGACTTTACGCATTTCGGCGTCAGCGTCGGCGTTCCACTTCGCTCGTAGGCCTAACGCATTTTTTTTGTCGATGCTGACGATTTCTTTAATGATATCGGCGTAATAGATTTTGGCGACGTCTTCGTCGAGGTCTGCGATGGCGTCGTTGAGTAGTTTCGCGCGATCGTTGCCGGTTTTGTCTTTGGCGGCTTCGAGGTTTTCATCGCGTTGGATGCGTCGTTGCCTCGCGTCGGTCATGAGTTGGATGTAGTTGGCTGGGCCGCCTTTTTGGTAGCCAGAAAAAGCAAATGGCTTGAGGGCTTTATCGACCATGATGACGGTCGGGTAGGCCGAGATTGCGAACTTCGCCGCGAGCGAGTCGTTTTGTTGTTTCAGTTCCGGGGTAAGTTCTTTGTCTTTGGGGAAGTCTAGCATGACCAAAACAAATTGATCGCTGACACCGTCGAGGAATTCTTGTTGGGAAAACACTTCCGTTTCGAGCATTTTGCATGGCGGGCACCAGTCGGATCCGGTGAACAGTAGCAGGATATCTTTGTCTTGTTTTTCCGCT
>JALZWN010000293.1 GCA_023300235.1 Mariniblastus sp. | reverse complement strand
TCATTTCACGAGCAGATCAATGGGTGGACCAAGTACATAAAAAATTCAACCCAAGTCGAAAAGACGGTTACTGGCTACTGGCGTCTTGAGAGCATCCTAAATGACTTCTCGCGGGCTCAAGTTTTGCCTTTTCAGCCGACGCTGCTGAAATTTTTAGCGAACTCCGCTCGCAGAAAGTTAGAGTCGCGACGATGGACTTGCGTATTGCGTCTATCGCGATTGCCAATCAAATGACGTTACTCACCAGGAACTCTGTCGACTTTGAACGCATCCCCAACGTTTCAATTGAGGACTGGACGTAAAGGTAAGGGCTTTCGAAACTATTCACTGAATGCAGTTAACAGCTTCAAGGTGCTAATGCGTTCCAATGCAAACCTCGAACCTTAATCGTCGCCCAAACCAACGATCTCCAACAACTTCAATGCATTGGTCGTCTGAGCAATCCCAGGCTTCATCTGGTAATCGAACGTCATCGTTTTCTTTCCGTCCTTTTCAACAAACTGCTCACTAAAGTGAACCGTCTCACAAGCCTTCGCAAGCTCCGATGTATCCGCAAGATCCAAGTCGTGCGTTGAAATCGCACCGATTGCTTTGTCGTCGATCAACTTGCGAACCACTCGGCTAACCGCCACCTGACGCTCGACCGAGTTCGTGCCTTGCAAGATTTCGTCTAACAAAAACAACAGACGTCGCGGATTATCCGTCGCGTGTTCCTTGGCCGTATCGACGATCTCTTTCAATCGTTTCAGTTCCGCCATGAAGAAAGAAACCCCATCGGCCAGCGAGTCAGCAATACGCATACTCGTTTCAATTCGAACTGGCGGGCACTTGAATTTGTTCGCACACACCACCGTGCCCATCTGAGCCAGCACGACATTCGAACCGACGCTCCGCAACAACGTACTCTTGCCCGACATGTTCGATCCCGTCACCAACAAAACCGTGCCGACCGGCCCCATCTGCACATCGTTCCGCACTCGGCCTTCATCCAATAACGGATGGCCGACTTGATCACCACCGACAACCACTTCTTGATCGCTGCTGGCCGCATAAACCGTCGGGAACTCCCAATCAGGTTCATCGCCAGCCAATTTCGCCAGCGCCGCCAAGGCTTCCGTTTGCCCCAACGAATCAAACCAATCACGAGCCTGTTTACCGTACTTCGCTTTCCAGCGTTCCAGCAAATCCAACACGTGAGCGTCCCACAGGAACAAGAACTGCAAGATGATATAAAACACGAACAAGCTACCGCTGCGTCGCAAGTTTGCCACTCCGATCAGCGAGCCTAGCTTTTTCATTTTTGCTTGAGCCCCTTCGCCGCTGCGAACGAACCCAGACTGCAACTGCTTCAAACGATCCGACTTGGCATCGTAATCAGCAACCATGTCAAACAAACTCACATAACGAGCCGCATCGTTTGAACGCGAGGAAACCTGATCGAACACATTGTGAATCGACCCCGCCTTCATCACCGACAACAAAAAGTTTATCCCGCAGGCAATCGCCAAGATCACACCAAACAAACTCGCCGAACCAACGCCCGCCAAACCAGCGATCCCGCCGACGATACCAACCACCGAAGCAACCGATGTAAGTCGAGCCAACCACAAAACCCAAGATTGACCGGCATACCAAGACGGACTCTCCGCCCAATTCACAAAGCGACTTGGCCCTGACTGGCTATCGGCCAACTGTTCGCATTCAAAACGAAACTTTAACCGCCAATCAAACTCAGGTTTTAGCTCGGCCACGGCAGCCTGCCGCTGTTCAATTTCTTCCGGCAACGCCCCGTCAATGATCCAGTTTTTGAGCGTATCGGTTCCCAGCGGAGTCCGAGTAACTCCCAACAGTTTGAAAACCGAACTCTCGCCCAGCAAGTCTAAGTCTTTAGACGTCGCCAAAAACCAATCCGGAATGTCGATCTTCGGAGCTTTAATATCGTTCCATTGCCGATTCATCCGAGCGATCGATTCGCGATGCATCGTGATCAGCATTTTGCCTTGGCGCATTTTGGTTTGCAAACCTTCGTGGTACAACGCCACCAACACAAACGCCACGAACGCAACCCCGGCAACCGGCCCGGCAATCGAACGCAACTCAAACGCATCCGCCAAAGCAATCAACCCCAGCCCGATACTCGCCAGCAACAGCAACCCGCGGACGATTCCCACGGCACTCCACTGACCAGCGCTGTCCTTGACTTCTTTTTCAGCGACGTCAAGTTTCTGCTGGTAGTATTGAAGTACTTGCGGTCGTGTTTGAGGGTAATCGGCCATAGAACTGAGCGTGAATTTTGGGACATTGAAAGTCAACAACCATAGAATCCTAATTTCGGTCTGCCAAGCCGAGAAGCGGGGCAGGGCGGAAGTTTGGCCTAATGAACAGCCTAATGAACAGCCTCTCGGGCCAACCACTAGCAGCCCACGGTTGCTGGCGACGATCTAAAGTGCAATTGCAACGGTGACAACGATTTAAAAGCCACTCAAATCAAGCGACCGTTTGACCCGCTTAATCGCGATCATAAACGCCGCCGTTCGCAAACTAACCTCGTGCTCGGTCGACGCCTGCCAGACCTCTTCAAACGCCGACGACAAAACCGCCTCCAGCTCCTGACGCACTCGATTCAAGTCCCAACTGTAATACTGTCGGTTTTGCACCCACTCAAAATAGCTTACCGTCACCCCGCCCGCATTGGCCAAAATATCTGGCAGCACCGTCACTCCTCGCCGATGTAAAACCTCATCGGCGTCAGCGTCGATCGGACCATTGGCCCCTTCGACAATCACCTTCGCCTTGATGCGGTCGACGTTGCCAGCTGTGATCACACCACCGATGGCCGCGGGAACCAACAAGTCACAGTCCAGCTCCAAGAAATCCTTGTTGTCGACCTTAGTGGCGGTTGAAATTTTTTCAAACCCCTCCAGCGAATTGTTTTCGATGACATAGTGCAACGCGGCGGGGATGTCGAGCCCGTCCGGGTTGTGGTAGCCGCCAGAGATGTCGTTGATGCCGACGATTTTGTAATCCGATTCGTACATGTACTTGGCAGCATGCTTTCCAACATTTCCAAACCCCTGAATCACGGCACGCGTTTCATTGGCTCGCATGCCTAATCGGCTGAGCAACTTAAAGCACAAAATCCCGACGCCGCGGCCGGTGGCTTCTTCGCGCCCTTTGGCTCCGTAATCTTCAACGGGCTTACCCGTGATACACGCCGGATTGAAGCCATGGTACTTTTCCCACTGGTTACGAATCCACGCCATCGTCTCCGCATCGGTGCCCATGTCCGGAGCGGGAATGTCTGAATCGGGTCCAAAGATGTCGTGAATCTGGTCCACGAACTTACGCGTGATGCGTTCTTTTTCTTTTTTAGAAAGCGAACGCGGATCCACCGCGATACCACCTTTGGCTCCACCGTACGGAATATTCACGACCGCGGTTTTCCAAGTCATCAAAGACGCCAACGCCAACACTTCATCCGAGTCGACTTCAGGGTGGTAACGCAACCCACCCTTCATGGGCCCACGAGCATTATTGTGCTGAACGCGAAAACCCATCAACGTCTCCAAACGGCCATCATCCATCTCCACCGGCACCTCAACTTTAATCTCACGCTTGGCCGTAATCAGCAACCGTCGCGACGCGTCATCAAGCCCCAGCACATCCGCCGCACGATTAAAATAAAGCATCACCGTTTCGAATGCGTTCATTGACGAATTGTGTTTTTTGTCGGCAGGGGTCATAATTGTTTCCTTGGAGAGATCACAAAGTTGCAGATCGCAAGTTTGGTGGCACCTTAACGATAGCGGACGGCGAAAATCGTTTCATCGTCGACTTCCACAAATTATCGACAAAAATCTTAGGGATTGCTTCAGCGTGAAAGAAAAAGTCAATCAATTCTGGGAGTTACTTTCTTCAAGCGGCCTGCTGTCGACCGACGCCGTGGCAGAATTGAAGGCCGAAGCTGCCACCGCCAACCCAACCGGCGCCGGACGACGCGGGCAAAATCCCCTGCTAGAAAACGTAAACCAACTAGCTCATTGGTTGGCCAACAAATCAGCCGTCACCGAATATCAAGCCAGTGTTTTAGCGAACCATCAAGCGACCAACTTTCGATACGGCGAATACCGCTTGCTCGAGCGGATCGAAAACAGCCCGACCGATTTTTTGGCTCAGCATTCCAGCGACTACTGCGTGGTGCTCAAATTCCTCAAAGGCATTAACCAAGACGATGCACTGCGCTGGCGAACCATCCGCATGCGAGCCGACGCGATCGCCGCCTGCGATAGCGCGTATCTTCTGGCCTGTTTCCAAACCGTCAAACTTGCTCAGCATCGCATGCTCGTTTGCGAGATCCCCGCAGGCAAACCATTCGCCTCCGCACTACCTGTCAAAAGCCGGCTACCGAGTGACCAAGCTTTTCCACTGAGCCTGCAACTGGCTCAAGCCATCCAGCAACTTCACGACAACGGTGTTACGCACAAAGCCATTTCCCCAGCCACGGTCATGCTGGCAGCCCACAACGAAACTCGATTGGCCGTCGCCCCGCTGCATGTCGATACGCAGTGGCTCGAAACACAGGCCCCGCAACTACAAGCCGACGTGTTGAGCTTCCGGGCCCCCGAGATCAAAATCTCACGAGAATCAACGCAGGCCTTCGAACTAGAAAACGCCGTCACCAATTCGAGTGCCGCAGCGGATTTGTATTCTATCGGCGCGGTATTACTTCGAATCACTGCTGGCAAAAATGTCGCTGACGTTCCACAAAATCAAATCGGCGACACGTTACGCGACCGTGACTTCCCCGAGTGGTTTGTGGAAACGGTCAAAAACTTGCTTAGCGAGGATCCAGAAGATCGCATGTCGGCCGCGGACCTGGTGGCGACGTTTGAAAGCAACGGAGTTCAACTTGCGACTGAAAAATCGCTTGCCAATGATTTGAAAACTGAGTTCCGACAAACGATCTCCAAACTGATTCCAACTACCCCCATCGAAGAACTCGAACCTCCGAAACTGGTCGATGCCCCCGAACCCGTGGCCGACATCGCCGAATCGATTGCCATCACGGCCGACGACGAACAGCCCGAAGACCCGATCGATGCCGAAGAACGAATCGCGAAAGCTCAAGCCAGCCTCCAACGGCGACAGCGACTCAAGTGGTTACAACCCGTGTTGGTTGTGGCAGGCTGCCTCGCGTTGGGAGCCGTCTTCGCGGGTACTTATTACTATGCCAGCCAACCGCAAGTCAGCCAAAACGGTAGCTTAAACGGTGGCCCCCCAACAAACACCACCTCCCCCAACCGCCCCAACAAAACCGTTCGCAGCCTACCGATCGTCGCAGCGAAAAAAGAACCCGCCGCTGCAAACATTCCGCCAGTTATTCAAACCTTAATCGCTGACGACGGAGCAACGCTCTGGGAAACCCCGACGATCGGCGCACCAATCGATTTGGATTACTTGCCATCGGCACCAAAAATCATTTTGCACGCCAACCCAAAACAGCTACTCGCCAAGCCCGAAGGACAACGCTTGCTGCAATCGATGGGCGAACCGTTTGCACAATCGCTGACAAAATTTGAAAGCTCACTGGGCCTACCACTGGCCGACGTCGATCGATTGCTATTGTCCTACCACCAAACCGAAGCCAATCAATACCAATGGTTTGCCGTGGTCAGTTGCGCGTTGACCAAGTCACAACTGAAAGCCGACTGGGGCGAACTGACGATCGCGAAATCCATCAACGACGATGAAATTTTTGAAGGCGATGCGGGCCTGAGCTATTTCTTCGTCGGCGACGATGCCGCCCAGGCCCCAGCAGCCAACGCAGACACAACGCCAAATGATGATCCTGCCGATCCCCCTTCAAACACCGACACATCAACCATCGACTCGCAGCTGGTCAACCGGCCCACTAAGTTCTTGGTTGGACAAAACGAATTCGTCCGGTCCGTCGCTGACCTTGGCTTTGGCTACCCCCTTTCTGGTTCGATCAAAACGCTACAAAGTTTAAGCGACCAGCAACGGGATTTGAATTTGATGTTCCTACGTCCGTCGCTGTTCAACGACCAAGGCCAAAACTGGATGGGCGACAACCTGTCGGTCTTCAATCGACAACTAAGCGAGATGATTCCCGATGAAGTCAGCGGAGGGTTGTTAAGCTTCCACGCCGACCAAGGCGACTACCTAGAAATCACGCTCGACCGCCGAGTCGACATTAAAGCGGACGAACTTGAATCCCGGATCAAAACAGGCATCAACGATCGCTTGCAAACCTTGGTCGCTTTGACCGAGCGAATCCCGTCGAACGAACACTGGCAAGCGCTACAGAATCGGTTTGGCAACATGCTGTCGTCCGTGACCAACGATCTTCGCTGGGCCAGCGGTGACAAACAACTGACTGGCAACGTTTGGCTGCCGCCGATGGCCTCACATAATTTGATCGCGACCTCTGAACTGGTGGCAGCGTTTCAACAAACCGCGATCGATCCCGACGCGCCGCAACAACAAGTCCCCCAATCTCTTGCGACCCTGTTGCAAGTAAAACGTGACCTGGACATCGCCAACCCACCCGATTTGAATGTCTTGCTGGCCGATTTGGAACAAGAAGTAAACGGGGACTACAGCGGCCTGCCTTTTAAGTGGCGAATTGTGCTGCTGGGTGCCGATCTCGAAAAGGACGGAATCACCAAAAACCAGCGACCGGGGCCACTTAAAATTGAACAAAAATCGTTCGCCGAAATCCTCACGTCGATTGTCGTTTCAGCGAATCCTGACAAAGACATCGCCGGAGCCGCGGACGCCAACTGCAAGTTGATCTGGGTCGTGGCTCAAGATCCCCAAAACGAAGACCAACAAGCGATTTTGATTACAACCCGATCAGCAGCAGAAGAAAAATCCTATCAACTTCCCGCCCCGTTCGTAAACTAGCTGCCACCTTGGCCGCTTTAGCGTTAGCCACGCTTCAGTAGCACTTGACCACTGCCAACCAGACCACTAGCTCGACACGAACCACTAGCTCGACACGAACCACTAGCTCAACACGAATCACTAGCTCAACATAACGAAGCCATGGAACCTTTTTCAATCACCTGTCACTCCTGCGCCGCTCGGCTTAAGGTCGCTCGCCCCGAGCTGATCGATCAAACGCTCGCCTGCCCGAAGTGCGGTTCGATGATTCATGTCCAACATCCGACCGGCTGGAAACCTCCGATCCCAGAGTCCAAAGGATCACTATCGGCATTGTCCAGCGTCGTTAGCGGCAACGACTTCGATCAAATCGAAGACCTACTACCCAAGCCCGGTGAAAAAAACACCGCCCCAACGCCCAATTCTCCGAACAACACGAACTCACCTGCGAATCAAAAACCGGGCAAACCTCGCTTTCAAAATCCGG
>JALZWN010000292.1 GCA_023300235.1 Mariniblastus sp. | reverse complement strand
CTTAGGCGACAGTGCTAGAAGCCTTTTTATACGCCACAGGTTATTGGGGATGCAGCGGCATGAGCAATGCCAGCACGAACTCGCGAGCGAATTGATAGCGCTACGCCAAGCCCTCAACGCCCCGTTTGATTTTGGCCATCGGTGTTTTATGTGGGGGATCTAATAAGCAGACATTTTTGATAAGCAAACATTCGGTTCCCATGCAACATTACCGAATGAGGGTGCCATGTTTACGCGATTAGAAAAGAACTAATTCGAGAAAGCCCCTTTGAAAAACATGCTCACGGGATTTCTTCAAGACCACACCCAACGCGTAAGCATGCCAACACTCAAAAGACACCCTGGCCCTCAAAGCCGTGAAGCATGCCCCCCAGCATATTTGAAAACAAGACGGTTGCTTTGCTTAGATTGATCAGGCTCTAGGTCAAACCCAAGATTCACTCGCTTGCGCATTCGCGCTGGTATTTTCGTCCTCATCGCCAACAGACGCAGCCAACCGGTTTCGCGAATCTGATGACCTTCAACGCGCCTTCCCCCAAAGACCTGATCGTTTTTCTTGTCGGGAATATTTGAGGAGTATAAAAGGCTGGAAGCACTGTCGCCACACTTTGATTGCTTCGTCCAAGCTGCATGCCCAGTGGTAGCCCTGCCCTGCCCCGTATCGATGCGGAAGTTCTGACAGCTCCGTTCCCGCTACAGAAAAGGCTCTTCCGGAGATTTAGTGGCTGCAAGGGCCAAGTGCCTGACCATTTCTCTAGCCCAGCTGAAGGAGCTGAAAGTTCCGCAGGGCTGGGGCAGCATCGCAAGATAGATTGAAAGGGCCAACGGCCCGGCAGTTAGAGAACCTACCGTGGTACCACTTAACAGCCGGACCGTTGGTCCTTTGTGCGTGGGAATTTGTGCGTGGGAATGCATCCCAACCCAGCCTTGCAAATCTTCGATTTTTAGGCTGGGCAAGAGAAACTGCCAGCCCCTTGGGCTTACACGATTTTCTTTCGTTGCTATCTGTTAGCGTTCTCAACGCTGAAAAAAATACCACCCATTGAAATCCCGAAATTATTCGCCGCTGCAATTAAAACTCCGGCAGAACCACAAAAAAACGAGGCCCTGTAGCATGACAGGGCCTCGTTTGAATTTTATCTTTTTGTGTGAGCAATTTACGGCATACCCAAAGGCGACCGTCTCAGTCACAAGACCTAGCCGCCGAAATCGTCGAACGAGATGTTCTCCGGCTCGACTCCAAAGTCCTCACACATCTGAGTCACACACTGGTTCATGATCGGCGGACCACAGAAGTAGAATTCGATATCTTCAGGAGCAGGGTGGTCTTTCAGATGGTTATCGATCACGACGTTGTGAATGAAACCAACGTACCCGTCCCAATTGTCTTCTTCCATTGGCTCGCTCAACGCAATATTGAACTGGAAGTTCGGGAACTGCTTTTCTAGCTCGCGGAACTCGTCCACGTAAAACAGTTCTCGCAAGCTACGGCCACCGTACCAGTAAGACACCTTGCGGCCGGTCTTGAGGTTCTTGAACAGTTCGAAAATGTGACTGCGAAGCGGAGCCATACCGGCACCACCACCGACGTAGCACATTTCGGCTTCTGTTTCTTTGATGAAGAACTCACCATAAGGCCCAGAGATCGTAACTTTGTCGCCTGCCTTGAGGTTAAAGATAAACGAAGACATCTTGCCTGGAGGAGTCCCTTCAGGGGCACGCGGTGGTGGCGAAGCTACGCGGACGTTGAGCATGATGATGCCCTTTTCGCCAGGGTAGTTGGCCATTGAATACGCACGAATGGTTTCTTCTTTAACAGCCGAGGTGTACCGCCAGACGTCGAACTTGTCCCAGTCCGGGTGGTACTCTTTTTGGATGTCAAAATCTTTATAGTGAACGGTATGAGGCGGAGCTTCGATTTGGATGTAACCACCCGCTTTGAAGTCCACGTCTTCGCCTTCTGGAAGTTCCAGAACCAATTCTTTAATGAAGGTCGCAACGTTGTCGTTTGAACGAACGGTGCATTCCCACTTTTTGGTTTCGAGTGCTTCATGAGGTACTTCGATGACCATGTCCTGCTTGACCGCGACTTGGCAAGACAAACGGCAGCCTTCGCGGGCTTCACGCTTGTTGATGTGGCCTTTTTCGGTGTCAAGAATGTCACCGCCGCCGTCGAGTACTTTCACGATGCACTGGGCACAAGTACCGCCGCCGCCGCATGCTGACGAAACGAGGATGCCTTTTTCGCCCAAGGCGTTCATTAGTTTTCCGCCAGCAGGAACTTCAATTTCCGTTTGGCCATTGACGGAGATCTTAACGTTGCCTTTGGCAACCAAGAACTCGCGAGAAATCAGGATGATGCTTACCAGCGCCGTTACAACGCCCGTAAAAATCAAAACACCGTAAATAATTGCTGCCATGATAATTTGATTCGAAAAGGATCGATTCGTATTTGAATTCGGCGAAACTCAACCGGAGGCTCGCCGACCATGAAATGAATAACTTGAGGTTTTAGATGCCCAGGAACGCTTGGAAACCCAAGGCCATTAGGCCAACAATGATGAACGTGATTCCAAGACCGCGAAGTCCAGGAGGAACATCGCTGTACTTGAGTTTCTCACGAATACCGGCCAAGCCGATGATCGCTGCCGCCCAACCGAAGCCACTGCCAATACCAAACACAACGCTTTCATCGAGAGAATAATCTCGCTCTTTCATGAACAACGTTCCACCAAGGATCGCACAGTTTACGGTGATCAGTGGAAGGAAAATCCCCAACTGGTTGTACAGCGAAGGGAAGAACTTATCCAAAACCAATTCCAAAATCTGAACCATCGCCGCGATCACGCCAATGAAACAAATCAGGTGCAAGAACTCAAGATCTACGCCCGAAGCAATCGCTCCTTCTTTAAGGCAGTAGTTAAAGATCAAGTTGTTTACAGGAACCGTAATCGCTTGAACCGCGATAACGGCAATGCCCAGGCCGATGGCTGTTTTAACGTTTTTGGACACCGCCAAAAACGTGCACATACCAAGAAAGTAAGCCAAGGCGAGGTTGTCTACGAATGCGGATCGCAAAAACAGTTCAAGTAAATTCGTGAACCATTCGGTAAACGTAGGATCGCCGCTAGAAACAATTGCAAAAATCATTATTCCGCCTCCACTTGTTCAGGCATGAATGAACGTAGCACCCAGATGAAAATTCCGATGATGAAGAATGCTGAAGGTGACAACAGCATCAAACCGTTAGGCTCATACCAGCCGCCGTTAGCTTTCAGTTCCATCAGTTGGATGCCAAACAGGCTTCCGCTACCGAATAGCTCGCGGAAAAAACCAACGACCATCAGGATCAAACCGTAGCCGAGTCCATTGCCGATACCGTCAAAGAAACTATCGCCGACTGAGTTCTTCATCGCGAACCCTTCCGCTCGGCCCATCACGATACAGTTCGTGATGATCAGCCCGACGAAAACCGCCAGTTCTTTGCTGAGCGAATAAGCGAAGGCTTTTAGGACTTGGTCGACCACGATTACCAATGAAGCGATGATCGTCATCTGCACGATGATACGAATGCTGCTTGGGATCCGATTTCGAATCGCCGCGATCGCCGCACTTGAACAAGCCGTTACCACGATCACTGCAAGTGACATCGTAAACGATGTCGAAAGCTTGGTGGTCACCGCGAGGGCCGAGCAAATGCCCAGCACCTGAAGTGCGATCGGGTTGCTTTTGAAAACCGGATCAAAAATTAGATCTTGTGTTGATTTAGCCATGATTTGCTCCTGACGTGGCAGGGTGAGCGGCAGTTTCTGTAGCTTCTTTTTTGATGTCGGCTTCCTCTGCAGATGGTGCTGAAGAAGTTGAACCGGATTGCTTCATGACGTAGGGGCCGAAGCCGTTTTCGCCCATCCAAAACTCGATCAAGTTCGTCACTCCGTTGGAAGTGATCGTGGCACCAGACAAAGCGTCAACACCGTGGACGTTTTCGGTTTGGTCGCCCTTGCAAACTTGCAGAGCCACGTTGCCATCGGTGCCGCAAAGATGCTTGCCTACCCACTTGGCTTTCCACTTTGGGTTCATGATTTCACCACCCAAACCCGGCGTTTCGCCTTGAGCGTAGAAAGTCAAACCGGCGACGGTTCTTAGGTCAGGTTCGAGGGCCAAGTAGCCCTGCATCATCGACCACAATCCGTAACCGCGGACCGGGAAGACGTATTTTTCGATTTTGCCATCAGTCGACCGTAGCGTGAAAACCTGAGAGTATTTCTCGCGGTACTTGATTCCAGCGATGTCAGTTTTTTTGTTGAGTCGATCAGAGACGGAAGGCTTCTTTGACTTTGAGCACCACAACTGGTCGTACTCTGTCTTGATGTTAGTCACCTTTTTGCCAGCCGCTTCAACCGCCGCTTGGCAAGCTTCAGTGGCGACTTCGCCTGTTTCCAAGTCGATGATCTGCGATATAAACCGATCTTCGAACAGTTTGCCAATTCCGCCAGCTTCATCGATATCCGATTGTTCAAAACCGGACACCTTCAGAATGTTGACTTGGCGGTCAGCTAGAGCGTTTGCATCTTGGATGGCTTTGAGGCCAACCGCGGCAGCAGACACTAGAAACGCACAGACCAAGCACAGGCTGATGGCGACAAAAAATGTGTTTGCAAGTGAGTCTTTATTCAGCGGCATAGCGAGATACCCTTCGTTTGATGTTCCCTTGAACGACGCACCAGTCGATGAATGGAGCGAATACGTTGGCGAACAAGATCGCCAGCATGATGCCTTCTGGGAAGGCCGGATTGATGGAGCGAACCAACACGGTCATAAAACCGATCAGCGCCCCGTAGATCCATTTTCCTTTATTTGTCATTGCCGCCGAAACGGGGTCGGTCGCCATGAAGACAGTACCGAAGGCGAAGCCTCCAATAACCAAGTGCCACCACGGAGCAATACTAGCGGCGTTGCCCCAAGTTTCGTGGAGACCCAGCATGCAAAGCAGTGCGCTAAAGGCAGTCAAACCGGCCAAGCTACCGGCCATGATTCGCCATGAGCCAACTCCGCAAGCGATCAAGACTGCCGCACCGATCAGCACGCACATCGTCGAGGTTTCACCCATGGATCCGTGAATGTTGCCGATGAAGAAATCCCACCAGCCCGTTCCCGCACCGGTGTAAGTCTCGCTGGCAAGAATCTGGCCAACACTCATCGGTTCGGCTGTTTTTTGAGCAACCGCACCAAGTACCGTCGCACCGGTGTAGCCGTCAGGCGTTTGAACGGCCGTCCAGACCGCGTCGCCGCTGATCTTGGTTGGGTAAGCAAAGTACAAGAACGCTCGAGCCGTCAAGGCGACGTTCAAGAAGTTCCGGCCCGTGCCGCCAAATATTTCTTTCCCGATTACCACGCCAAACGCGATGCCCACGGCGACTTGCCAAAGCGGGATCGTAGCGGGCAAGGTAAGCGGAAACAGCATTCCACTAACAAGGAAGCCTTCGTTGATTTCGTGTCCGCGAACGACGCTAAAGATCAACTCGCAGTTACCACCGACTGCCATGCAGACGATGTAAACCGGCAAGAAGAACAAGGCACCATGGAACAAGCAACCGAACCAGTTCATCGGAGACAAGAATGTTCCCGGGTCTTCGCACTTGTAGTTATCGTCGAGGATTCCCCCCCACTGCAACACATCGGCTCGCCAGTTTCCTGACCACAATGCGTCATACAGGTTTTCGCTGACGGCGACTTCGGCACCCGCGGCGTAGATTTTTTGAGCTTGATAGCCGGTGTTGTACATTGCCATCATGATGCATGGCAGCAAAGCCAAAACCACCATCGACATCATACGCTTGGTATCAATTGCATCACGAACGTGCGTGCTGCCATTGGTGACTTCGCCCGGCGTGTACAAGAACGTATCGTTCGCTTCGTACAGCGGGTAAAGTTTTTCTAGTCGACCGCCTTTATGGAACAGCGGCTCAACTTTGTCGAGCATTTTTCTAAGCATCGCTGACTAGCCTTCTTTCTCAATGATGGTCAGGTTATCCCGTAGGATTTGTCCGTAGTCGTATTTTCCGGGACAGACATAAGTGCACAGAGCCAAATCTTCTTCGTCCAGCTCAAGTGCCCCCAGCAGTTGTGATTCTTCGGTGTCGCCACAGATCAGCGAACGCAACAGTTGCGTCGGCAAAACATCCAGCGGCATGACTTTTTCGTAAGTTCCCATCGGAACCATCGCTCGTTTGCTACCGCCAGTGGAGCTAGTCATTGGGAATTTTTTCCCCGACTTCCACCACAGCCAAGAGCCTAGGTAAATTTTGGTAAGCGAGAACTTGTCGCCGCCAGGCATCTGCCAGCCAAGAAACTCACGCTTGTTGCCTTCTTCCAAAACAGAAATCTGATTGTGGAAGCGACCCAAGTAATGTTTGTTTGGTTCTGCTTTGCGACCAGACAAAATCGAACCAGAAATAACACGGTTGTTGTCTGAGTTTTCCGTTTCGCCTGCGACCAAATCATTTAAGTCAGCACCCAAACGCGTGCGAACCAAACGTGGCTTGGTAACCATCGGGCCAGCCAAAGCAACCACGCGTTCGGTCATGATCTTGCCGGTGGTGAACAAATGGCCGATCGCGATTACGTCTTGATAGCCGATCTGCCAGACGGTTTTCTTCGGGCCAACCGGATCGATGTTGTGAATGTGTGTTCCGGCCAGACCAGCAGGATGCGGGCCAGTGAACTCGTGAGTCTCTACGCTCGGGATCGAATCACCAGGAACACGCGAATCACCTCGGTGGCAAACATGAATTTTGCCCGACGTGAGTTTGCGAATGACCTGCAAGCCAGAGACAAACAAATCTTTGTGAGAGGCAATCACCAACTCGGGGTCGGCCGCCAGCGGATTGGTGTCCATCGCCGTGATGAAAATCGAACTTGGATCGCTGCCCAGTTCTGGCGAGCGACTAAAAGGCCGCGTGCGAAAGGCAACCCATGTGCCAGATTCGATCAGTTGCTTTTCAACCGTGTCGCGATCCAGAGCACCGAGATCGCTGTGAGACGCGAATGTCACTTCGCCGTCGCCAGCAAGCTCAATCTCGACCGACTCAAATTTCCGCTTCGCACCACGCGTGATGCCGACGACCTTGCCTGCACCCGGCGAAGTGAAGACCACGCCTTCGCGTTTTTTATCGGTGAACAGCGGCTGGCCAAGTTTGACGGTATCGCCTTCTTTGACCAGCATCGTTGGACGCATGCCAACGTAATCGTCGCCGATGATGGCAACTTTCTTAACCGCTGGTCCCTGCTGAATATCTTGGACAGGACCACCAGTGATCGGCAGGTCCAAGCCTTGTTTTATATTGAACGTCATAAGCTAAATGCCTTGTAAGCCAATTGTTCGGTTTACTTAATTACTGGTGAACTCGGATTACTCGGGAACCCGGATCGCTAATAACTCAAAAGCTCTACCACTAGAACTTGTTAACTCAAACAACTGGTTAAACCAAAACTTCGAAACGACTTTGCTTGATCCGTTGACACAGTGTCGCGCCGGAAGGAAATGTTCTTTGATTTGAGCCGGCGTGCTCGATAAAAAGTTGCCGACCCAAAAGCAATGCCCCGTTGCCTAATACGACCACGGAACTCGACATCGTGAATTTTTTCACTAGGTTTCTTCGGGGAAAACGCGATTTTTCGCAGATGTAAGCGAATCAGCGGGTGAAACTGAAGAACCAGATGTCGTTCTAAAGCCAGTGCGGGAATCTGCCCCACACCGAATTTCCCGGATTGTGGCATGGGGAGCCGAGTTGGTAAATGGCACGTTGCTTAATTGCCCCGCAGAACTCCAAAAAATTTTTCGACGTCATGGTAGGGGTTACCGCGTCTGCCTGACCGTCAAAACCGACTTTCGAGAGCCTTTAAGCGAAAACGGCACACAAAAACCCAACGCTTTGCGAACAACCGAAGATGACGAGATCACTTGATTGAGTGGATGGCAAAACGTGTTCACTTTAAAAGTGTCTAAGGGCGAGAATGGCCCCGAAGAAGCGGCGGTTGTGACTGCAGCTGCTGTCGCCCCCAGGTAGGGTGGGGGGCGAACAGCCGTGCAGTGTTGCCGTGCAGGCAACCTGAGTCAAACCGAAGCTCGACTGGGGATGAACAAAAAGGTGAAAAGCTGCTGGCATGATCCGGAGATCGAGGCAAGCGCCAGCAGCTCTTCATACTTTCAAGGCAGGCGACAACTTCGACCAGAAGACCCAGAGTTGTCGTGATAGGAAAGGAGTTCGGGGAACAAGAAAAGATTGTGAACACCTGCAGCGTCTAAGCAAATCAACAACATGCGTTCACAACATGATGGTAAGCAACGCCCGTGCCAAAGCGATTTTCAGCTCAATAAAAGCCGGTACGCTAGCAAATCACTCGCTGTAACTAACGGTTATGTGGGTGGTATGGGTGTTCCGGCTTGATTGCCGCGCTTTCACGGGCCTAGCGCAAGGGGAGCACGAGGGAGACTGTCTCAATCTCGCCTTTGGTTTCTCAGATTGAGACAGCTGGCGAGGGTTTTATGATGTGTTGGGTGCCATGCTTCACGGCTTTGAGGGCAAGGTTGGCTCCTGAATATTGGCATGCTTACGCGTCGGATGTGCTTTTGGGAAAGTCCCGTGAGCATGTTTTTCAAAAGGGGCTTTCTCGAATTAGTCCTTTTCTGATCGCGTAAACATGGCACCCTCACGCGGTAAAGTCACATGGGAACCAAATGTCTGCTTATTAAACCACTCACAACAAACCCAGATGGGCCTTATCCTTAATTGGCGTGCAATGCCGTCGCTGTTTCTTACAGGCCCAAGTCCCAGCACTCGACCCCGGCAGTCGTACTGACCACGATCAATGCCTTGCCGCCAACCACCTGCAAGCAAACCCCCGAGATCTCCGCTTCGGCTTCAAATTCACCGATCCATTGCCCTGCCGCCGAAACCAAATGAACCATGTGATTCGAATCGGCAACGGCCCACAGCGCACTGCCCGACGGCAACTTTGTATGTGCGATCGGACTCACAAAGTTCTCGTGCAACTGAGGCCCGGTCTCGATCGCCCAGGTCTGTGACATCTTTTCGTCCAGCCCGATCGCACTCCACTTACCCTGAGCGTTCTGCCCAACGCCCAGTAGCTGCGAGTCACTGGCCGCCAAGCGAACAAACTGAATTCCTTTCTGGCTCCGATGCCGATCCCCGGCCATCGTCTGGGCTCTGCCATTTGCAACCCCGGCCAGTACCGAACCGACGGCGCCGATCGAGTCGCAGCTGACTTTGCTGACCACTATCGAATCGTTGGACTTCAAATCAAATGAGTCGACGCCTCCATCTTTCCAGGCCACCAATAGCTGAGGCGTTTTGTTTGCTTGGGCATAAAACTGCGCGTCCAAAACACGCCGCGCCGGTCCGGCTTGCTTGGGCAGAACCGCCTGTTCACTGAGCTGTTGATCCAGCAAATGAACTCGCTGCCCCATGACTGAAAACACGGCCAGCCAAGTTTCACCGTTGGCCGTAATTGCTCTCGCAGTCGTGGCCGGTTCGTCTTGGTTGAGTTCTAGTTTTTGGCTGCCGAGCAACTTTCCGGCGTCGTCCAGCATGGCGAGTGTTTGCTGCCCGTCGAAGATCGCAAACTGAGCTCCATTGGTTGTCGGGATCCCCACGATGTTTCCGGGTTGCTTAAGCTTGCGAAATTCCCAACGCTTCTTAGGCCGAATTTTTAATCGGCTTGAATTGACCGCCGGCGATTGCGAACTCGCTGGATTGCTCGGTAAACCAGCCAGCCCGTCAGCGCTAACGGCCAAGAGTTGTTGGTGGTATGTATCGAGGTAACGCCCATAGGCGGTTTGCATTTCTTTGCCCAGGTTCTCTCCGGCGGCAACCCGTTTAATGGCCGCGGACAGTCGTTCGCCCCAGTCGTCTCCGATGAGCGTTGTGGCGAACTGAATCCGCCCATCGCCGTCGAGTAAAACCGCAGCGGGGACGGATTTGATTTTCATTTGCGAGCTGACCGTATGTTGCCGATCGTAGTAAGCGGGCACTGCCAAATGGCGACTTAGGTCTTTGATCGCGTCCGAGGGCACCGGTTGGCCGCGGCCGGGTTCTGTCGTGTCGGTATCAGAAAAAACAATCGCATGTTCAAAGTTTTTCTGCCCTACGTTTTTGAAAACCTGTTTCAGCTTCGCTGCCGTTTGAATTGACTTCAGTCCTGACAGCCAAACCAAAACCGTTGTTTTGCCATCAAAGTACCGTCGCTCACGCGATTTACCCGCTGGAGTCAGCAGCCGAAACTTCGGCGCTGTCTGGCCGATCATTTCGCTGGGCATGGATTCTGGCAGCGACACTAACTTGCGTACCAACACGGCTGAAGGACGCGGTTCAAACTTAAAATCGGCAGCGGCTACCGGCGCGTCAAAAACCGCCTCGTGAAACTTCGCCACCAACACGACTTCTTTGACTTCGTTCGAGACAACCACTTCGTCGGCCAGCAATTTTAGCGGCAGTGACATTTGCACAATCGCTAGTTCTTTTTGATCGATCCAAATTTCAACACTCAGCCCGCGAGCCAGACTGCGAATGACGTAACAGTTTTTGGAATCGATTATTTGGTCCGGTTTACGCTCAGATTTTTCGGCTGCCTCGATCCATGGGTTGGTGATTTGCTGAGTAAGCATGGACACCGGTGGCGGTACCAGCCACGGGCCAGCAACTTCGTACCTTGGTTCCAGAGGCATCTCTGAAAAGCCAGCGACGAAGTTACGAGCGATCGGGTCGCGGAACAATACGTTCAGCGGAATCTGTTTGCCTCCGCCAGCCGCGCTGTCACCTCGGCCAAAAGAATCACCGTAGGGGATCGCGATGGTTTGGTTGTCGAGGTTGGCGGTTTCGATGTCAAAAATCTCGCAACCCAAAACTTTTCCGTTGCCGTGAATTTTGGTGTTGAACATTTCTGTCGCCAGCATGCCGGCGGAACTATACTTCGTCGACCACCGTTTGGGCTCGTCCAACCGCTGTCCGTTCAATACGTAGGAAAGATACAAAACCGCTCGGTCTTGATAGGTTTTTGCTTCCCGGTACCGTTTAACCGTCGCCGCTAAAATCTGCCCCGAGCTCACATTGGGCTGGTACTGCGAGGCGACGGGAGGTGTGCCAGTAGTTCCGCTTTGGCCGCCAGCGTCAGGCGGATTTTTCTTGGTAGGCTCGCAACCGAGGCAAAAGCAGGCCACAATGATCACGAAAGCGGCGGTGGCATGGTTTTTATTGAAGCGCATTGAATAGTCGTTCCAGAGGATATTGCTGTTGATAATTTACCGGCAACAGCAAAGATGGGTAAATATTGATCTGGCTGAATTGCGGTGTAAAACCAGCTTGCAAGCGGCGGCCGGTGATCGTGGTGATTCAGGCCGTCAGTGGTGTTTTCGCAAGAACGGCGGCGTGATTGCTTGCTAAGGGATGTGATTAAAGAACGAAATGGTATTGAAGGCTCAAATGTTTGTTTTCAGATTTTTGTTGTGCTGTGGCTTGCTGGCGATTCTCCCGATCACTGCCCAGGGGCAGTCGCTGCAGTTCTTCTACACCAGCGGCCAAGTCATCTCGGCGGACGTCGCAAACGACAGCTTTGAGTGGACTCACGTATCGGACGCGGGTGAATCGACTCTCAAGACGATCCGCTTGAGCGACATTCGCGAACTGGTTTTGACAAAGACGCCGGTAGCCAAAAAAATCGCCGCGATTCGTCAACTGATCGAGCAACTCGACAGCCCGAAATTTAAAGAACGAGAAGCCGCCGAAGAAAAACTGTCTGACCCAGGACTGACAGCGTCTTTTCTTGACCTCGTTCAACAGCGAGTCGGCGACCCACGGCGGGAAGTGCGATTTCGCTTGAAGCGAATTGTTGACCGACTGGACGAAAAGCGAAAGCAAACCGAGCTGACGTTCGACTTGTTGGTGTTGAAAGACGGCACGACGATGCAGGGCGATGCGGGAAGTTTTGAATGGGACGGGCAGGCATTGGGACGCTCGGTCAAAATCCGACGTAGTGAACTGACTTCGGTGAGGCCGGCCGGAAATGAAAGTGTTGGCAGATCCGCACACGAGGGCAAGGTTTCTGTAAAGCTGTTTCACAATCATGAATCGTTTGCCGCAGACAAAAGTCTACGTGTGGTTGATTTTTCATCCGACCCTAACGGCAACTTGCTGGTCAAACTAGGCGATGTCACCAGCACGTTCGTGCCGTGGGGATTGAAGTTCGACGATAGCGGCAAGGGGTACGTTGGGATTCCCAGCTTCAATATCCCAAATGACTCGCTGCCGGTCGGCGCTCAAGCGATTGCGTACTTCAACAACAAGCCTGGCCTTAGAAGCATCGCTTATAAGGGCACCATTAACTTTGAGTTTTGCATGCCCAACCAATCCGCGATTCCGGCGGGCGTCCATCGCTTTGGCACATTCATCGCGACCGTCGATTCACCTCGTTCGTTCATCGTGGAAGCGTTTGACCTGCACGGCGATTTGATTGGGACCACCGAAGCCGAGAAGACTCGGTGTGGTTTTATGGGGATCGAATCGACCACGCCGATCCACCGAATTCAAATCCGCAGCAATCCTTATCTTTATCGTGTCGACGGTAATGTGGATGATGATTACGCGTTGGATACGTTTTACTTTTCTAAACCAACGCCAATCGCCGTGCCAACGACGCAAGCGATAGACGGAGTGACACTGCGCGATGGCACTCGGCTTGTAGGGAAGGTCTCCATTGCCTCCGACGGAAAAATCGCGGTTGCAACCGAAGGCTTAGGCCGACACGAATTTGAAATCGGCGAACTCCAGCAGGTCGGCTTTGGGAAGCTGCCTGCCAAGCGGTTGAAGACATGGTTGGCGACATTGGATGACGGGTCAACGGTGGTGGTTGACCCGAAGAGTAAGTTTAAATCGTATTTGCTAAAACGGTCGGTCAAAGCCGATATGCGTTGCTTGTTTAATTCGTCGACGCCTAAACGATATCCGGTCAGTGGTGACTTTCGGCAAGCCAAAGCGGTGTTGGTGTATCCGACCTGCCGCATCGCCGTCGACAAGATCGATTTCGATAAATCCGGTTTTGGCTGGGCGGCGGATGCGAAAAAACTACTGCAACCCGTCGACGACGAGTCACCGCTGGGGGTCGAAGGTAAAGATCCGACGCCGCAAATCTCAGAGATCGATTACCAAACAACCACGGCCGAAAACCTGCCCACGCTCTGGCTCGGACAGCCGCTGGCAACGGGCGTCGGCTTTGTGCGCTTGGTCGATGGCCAAACGCTTTCACTGGGCAGGCACCGCAAGATCATTGCGGTTTCTGGTAACAGCCTGCAACTTCAGGAGCCTGGGAATGCCAACACGAAGCTATCCATTCCGATCGAAAAGATCGCTGCGATTGCATTTGCAGAATAAGTCAGCGAGGAATAGGCGTCGGCGTTAAAAACGGAAATGGCCGAGCCGAGAAGTCTCGAGTACGAGGGCTCGCTGCGGATCGCTCGCCAACCGCAGCGGCGAGCCATGTTGGGAAATTCTAGTTGCTAGGTCGCAGGAGCTATCGCGGCCCAGCTGGCAGGTTCTGCAGCAAGTAGCCAAGGGAGAGTTAGGGCCATCGGACATTATAGATGACAATACGATTGGCAGCCAAAGTAAACGCTTAACAGGAAAAGTGAGCATCGGTTGCGTCCGGTTGGTTGTAGTCGCGTGTCGCTTGCCGTTGCATTGTCTGTTGCATTGATCGGCGGAGGTTTCAATCCCAAACACCTTCGTCTTTGCGGGGCGTTGGGTGAGCGTTAATGTGCCACGTTTGTGTAAAAGCATTATGTGTGTTTTGTTCTGCGAACCTTGGCAAGGCATCCGGCTGTGCGCGAAAATGATTTGCGGCTTTGAATACAGCGAAAAAATACTTCACTTCGATTCAAATTTCCGTTCCAATAAGAACATCTGTTCAATAACAAACTTTTTGATTGATCCAAATGGGATTTGAAAACCGAGATTATGCTCGCGATGGTTCCTACACGCGTGGTGGCAAGGGCGACGTCATGTCGGATGCGCCGATGTGTAGGAATATTTTGGTCGTGACCGTCGTCGTTTTTCTCGCTCAAATGTTCTTCACGCGGCCAGCAACCGTGGCGGACTACGCGCCGTTGTTCGAACAAGTGCAAGCGGAGACCGAAGGGCTCTACGGCGAACCGGTTGCCGACGATGCCGAAGGCCAGCCGATCGCGCTGCCGCAGGAGATTTTTAATCCCGAGCAATTTGCCAGCAACATGCCACCGGTCTCGGTTGTTCAGGATTGGCTGGAGTTGGACACCGAGAAAGTGATGAAGGGGCAAGTCTGGCGGTTGGTCACGAACGCGTTTTGCCACGATCGATTTGGCGTTATGCACATCTTGTTCAATATGCTGTTTTTGTTTTGGTTCGGGCAATTCGTTGAAGCGACTTATGGATCGAAAGAGTTTCTCTGCTTTTACCTTGGCGGTGCCGTGGTTGCCAGTTTGGCTTATATCGGTCTGCAATTGTTCACGGGCGAACGACACGATGCGATCGGGGCTTCTGGAGCAGTGATGGCGGTGGTGTGCGTGTTCGCGATGTGGAATCCGCATCATACGATCCGTGTTTATTTCTTGTTCCCGATCCAGATACGTTATCTGTTGTTGTTTTATGTGATCTACGATTTGCATCCCGTGCTGCTTGCCCTTTCCGGGACAGCGATGCATACCGGCATCGCCCATGCGGCTCACTTGGGCGGGTTGCTGTTTGGCTACCTGTATTACAAAAGCGATTGGCGTCTGTTGCCGTACTGGGATCGAGTCGCTCAGTTGACCGGCGATGCAGGTGGAACCAAGGCACGGCTCCGGCGTTCTAATCTTCGCGTCTACGACGAAAGCAACGTCTACGAACCCGATCGTGAGATAATCAACGAGCGTCGAGAAAAAACGCGAGCGGATTTGAGATTCGATCAGCAGTTGGACGACGTGCTCAAGAAAATCTCCGATTCGGGGCAAGGCAGTTTGACCGAACGCGAAAAGAAAATTCTGACGCTCGGCAGCGAGCGGTATCGAAATCAGTGAAAGAAAGAGGCGCTTCTTGTTTTATTGTGGCTCGGGTAGGTATTCCAAGCGTTTTATCATGGGCCGGGTGCGATGCTTCACGGCTGTGAAGGCAACGGTGTCTCCTGAGTGTTGGCATGCTTACGCGTTGGATGTGGTCTTGGGGAAATCCCGTGAGCATTTTTTGAAAAGGGGCTTTCTTAAATTAGTCCTTTTCTGATCGCGTAAACATGGCACCCTTTTTCGATAAGGTTACAGGGGAACCAATTGTCTGCTTATTAAGCCACC
>JALZWN010000291.1 GCA_023300235.1 Mariniblastus sp. | reverse complement strand
AAGACGCCTGTTTATTCAGAGCAAACCGCTTTGTAAACGTCCACCGAAGGTAGCGCTACTTTCACGGAGTGAAAGGCGACTATCGGCTTCTTACTGACGCTGCGGGGCGGATTCCATTGGGCGCTGGTGCGGCCTTGGTACGCTGACGCTTTAGGCGGCGCGTTTGAGTGCGCTGCCGGTCGGCCAGTTTAGAAAGCTAGGACTGACCGACGCCACGCTATTAAGCGGGGCGTCTTAAGCCTGCGACTTATCGGCCTTTATTGGTCATTTCGACCAGGTCTTTCAACATCTCGGAGGCTTGGCCGTTGTCGATCGCCGTGGCACATCGTTCGGCGCCGATTTCGAGGTTGTCGCACAAGCCGGAAATCCACAGTGCTGCAGCAGCGTTGGCGATCACGATGTCGCGTGCGGCGCCTCCCTGTTTGTTCAACACCCGCTGGATGATCTCGGCGCTTTCTTTTGGGTCGCCGGCTTTGACCATCATTAAGGTGCTCTGCTCTAACTTGAAATCAGTCGGAGTCAACGTGCCTTCGGTGACGAATGTTTTGCGGACTTCTGAGACGTCGGTCGTTTCCGCGATCGAAATCTCGCCCAGCCCATCGCGTGAGTGAACTACGAGCGCCCGTTCGGTGCCTAGTTTGGCGAGTGCTCGTGCGATCGTGTCGCGAGTCTCTGGCCGACCGGCGCCGAGGATTTGAAACGGTGCGTTGGCGGGATTGCACAACGGGCCCAGTAAATTAAAGATCGTTGGATGGTCCAACGACTTGCGGATTTTAGTAACGTTTTTGACCGAAGGGTGGAACAGCGGAGCAAAGCAAAAGCAAAGCCCCAATTGGTCCAAGCATTTTTGCGTGACTTCGACCGTGCAGTCGACCTTCACGCCAAGTTCGGCCAGTACGTCCGCCGAGCCGGTGCTGCTGGTGGAACGTCGATTGCCGTGTTTGGCGACCGAGGCTCCTGCCGACGCGGCGACGATGGCGGCGGCGGTGCTGATATTGAATGTGCCTGATTTGCCTCCGCCTGTGCCGCAAGTGTCGACGCAGTTTTCGCGACGAGTGCGGATGGGAGTCATGTGCATGCGCATGGCTGCGGCGGCACCGGCCAGTTCATCAACGCTCTCACCTTTTTGGTGGAGAGCTACCAGGAGTGCTTTGATTTGAGCGTCGCTACAGTCGCCTTTCATGATCCCGTCGAATACGGCGGTCATTTGTTCTTGGCTTAGCGATTGTCCTTCGGAGACTTGTTTCGTTGCGTCAACTATCAACGGAACACCTTCTGTCTTAATAAAATATCTGTCGTTAAATCGTGCCCAGATTCTAGCATCATTGAGGCTTTAGAACACGTCTTGAACGGTTTTTTCTCTTGTTATGGCGTACTGGCGTACTTACAATCCGCCCAGACCGACACCTATTTGGAGACAGGATGCCTCGAAAAGTCATTATCGACTGCGACATGGGAATCGACGACGCAGTCGCCATTAGTATGCTGCTATTTGATAGCCGTTTTGAGATTTTAGCCGTTACCGCCTCCGAAGGGTGTGTTGCGGCCGCACAAGCCAATAATAACCTGCAGGCGGTGGTGTCGATTCTGGACCCTGCCCGCTACCCTCGTCTGGGGATGGCGAGCCCCGCTGAGATGGCTCCGCCGGTGGACACCCGGTATTTGTACGGTGAGGATGGACTGGGAAACTCAAATTTTGAGGCTTCGATGCGGCATAGTGCGTTGCCGGCTGAAAAGCTGATTATCGATACCGTGCGTGCCAATCCCGAACAAGTCACGATCTTGTGCCTGGGCCCAGCCACGAATCTGGCCAAAGCACTTCTTCGCGAACCGACGCTCGCTAGCCAAATCGATCAAATCGTCATGACCGGCGGTAGCATGGACGGCCAAGGAAATGTCACGGCTTGCTCTGAGTTCAATTTCTACTTTGATCCCGTTAGTGCAAAAACGATTTTGAATTCTCGGACGACCAAAACGCTGGTCCCGCTGGATATCACTCGACAAGTAAACTTTGGGCTGGATTTTTTAGAAGAGCTGCCGGCCGAGTCTTCGCGTTGTGGTCATTTTTTAAGACAGATCTTGCCGTTTGCGTTTCGGTCGTACCGACAGCACTTGGGCCAAGAAACGATTTCGTTAAATGATGCCGTGGGTGCGCTGGTGTTGTTGGAACCGGATTTGTTCCAGACTGAATTAGTTTCGTGCGATGTTGAGACTGAGGGGCAGTTGACACGTGGGGTGCTTGTCGCGGACCGTCGGAATTTGCCTGACTGCCGCCCCAATGTAAATGTGGTTACAGGCGTGATGGCGGATCAAGTGCGACAGTTTATCGTGGATCAGTTGACCGTGTCGGGAAATGCGTCTTCGTAGACTCTTTAGCCAGTTGGGATTCAATTCTTCACATAACTTGGCGGGCTCCCATTAATAAACTAGCCAAGTTGTTAAGCGGTGAATTGTTAAGCGGTGAATTGTCCTAAAACCATGTGAAGGTCGCCTGCGTGAGCGGCGAGTTGCAGGTTGGAATCGGAGCAGGGCAGGGCTGATGTCTTGAGCTGGCGACGCATTGAGATCGCCGCTGCACGAGTTCAGCTTGTAGTTCGTAAGATCGTATCAATCGCGGTAGCAGTTCGCCAATGCTGGTTAAGCCAGACCGAGTCTTGCTGCTAGAAAGCTCTACGCCAGTTAGCGGTTTGATCATCGTCGTTCTCCCGTAAGGTTTTGCGCTTATGGGAGAAGTATTTGGCGGGCTTTTGACACGTTAGGTCAACGCCGTTCGGATTTTAGGAAAATTGCTTTCTGGTGAACCGTGTAAGTATCTGTAACTCAGGCGGTTGTTTGCTGTCCGCCAACGAAATGCTAAAATCGTCTCGGTTGCTCGCTCCAGATCCGAAACCAGAACCCATATCGTGCCTGTTGCTCGAACTCGTACCGAGGTAAACGAGCAAGGGGTGGAGGTGCAAGTGCCGTATGTTGAGGACGTGGCGCAGAATTATGTTGCCAAGGTCCCCTACGAGGAGCAGGTAGAGCGTGCGGTCAAGATCCCCGCCAAAAATTCACAGCTTGGCACTGCGATTTTTAGCGGATTTGGCATCAAGGAACCGGCTCGCAAGAAGGTGGCGATACAGCGGCCCATTGCGATATCCATCGAAGATCAGCAAGCTCGATCCCAAAAACTTTCAACCGAAGACTGGGACACTTATGTTGAACGACTCGTCAACCAAGGACTGGTGAATTCGAGCCAGCTTCAAGATTGGAAAGCGGGCCGCGACGTTGATCTCAGTTCACGCAAAGACTTCAAGCTGGTGCGGTTAGAGACGCGAACGCGACAGGTTCGAATTAAACGTAAACGTTCGGAACAAAAAACCGAAAAGGTGCTTCAGCAATATTCCGTTGTTGTCCCGTACAGCGAAGCACATGATATTTCATTCACGCTTCCTGGTCGCGGTAAGCAGGCAGCCGATGCTACCAACGGAGGGTTCAGGCGGGTCGAGTCCACAAACCAACCTGCCAAGTCGGCGAAGTAGCCGGTGTTAGAGCCCGCCGCTGATTACGCGTGAGATTCCGGCGTTGATAACGCGATCGAATGCAATGTTGCCGACGCGTTGCCCAAGCTGGCCAAAGTTAGGTTGGCTGAGTGCTTGACCTTGTGGGAAGATTCCGCCGGAACGGCTTGCTTGACCGGCACGGCAGCCGATCGATGAAGTGGCAGCAAAGCAAACGACAAGGATGAGAAGTTGGTATGGTCGCTTAGACATTTTCAGATCTCCATATTTTAGAGGGTGGGGACGGAAGTCTAGCGATATGTCGTGTCCTGGCCAATAGATTCTTTAGTCCTCAGGGGACTCAAGTTTGTCTCGGAACTGAGCCGCTCGGGAGAGTGTGATCCAGTTTTCTATGGCGACCGTGTTTGAGCCAGTGCTTATCCCAATACTTCGCGGCAAAGTAAAAAAACGCCGCTCAAAATGGTTGTGGGATAAGCTCCTAGTAAGAGCGACATTGCAAGCGTTTCAAGTTTAACGGCGATTTTTTACGAACCGTCCTGATAGAGCATTGTCTTGTTGTCCAATGGCTTGATCCAAACGTTACGGAATTTTAATGGGTTGTTGTGGTCTTGCAGGAACAACGGCCCAACGGAGGTCGCTTTTTGTTGCTTCCAGATCTTTTGTGGGTAATCCGTCGTGCCATATTTGAACGGGTGGTAAGCAGATTTTGGTTCGCCAAAGGTTGTGCCGCTGTGCACTTTTTGTCCGTTGAGCCAAGCCGCGAATTCGCCTGGTTCGACGATCTCGTTTTTGGGATTCCGTCGAGGAGTGATGTAGCGGATGTCATCGACTTGCTATTGCCCCGCGGGTTTGCCAGCGGCTACCAGTGGTTTTGAAAAACCATCAAGTGCGCCCATGTTAAGGCTTGGCGATTGGTGCTTGTTGGTGGCTGTCGCTGGGCGAGGCCATTGGGGGTTCCAATAGTTTGGATACGTCAGCGGCGACTTTCGCTGCAAGGTAAGCGTAGCCCGTTTTTGTGAAATGAACGTCGCCTTTCTTTACTTGGATTTTCGGTAGTTTCAAAAGTGCGTGTGCGTGGAGGTCGTTTGTGGTGATGCCGTTGGCGTCCATGACTTCTTTTGCAATCGCGTTGTACTTGAGTGCGTCGCCGGCTTTGCGGCCGAGTTCATGTTCGGGGACGGGTGTGGTTGCACACCAAATCAATTTTGCATCGGTTTGCTTTAGCCGTTTGACGATCTGCTCCATGGTCTCACGGTACTGCTGGGGAGTCGCTGTTAGTGTTCCGTTGAGTTTGTCGCGATGGCCTTGCGTTTTGGATTTGGGGTTTCGGTAGCAAAGGTCCCACAAGCCCCAGTTGAAGTGAATCACGTCCCACTTCGTTTTTTTGCCAAGCCATTTGTCTAAGTTCTCAAGGCCAAACGCTGCATATTGGCCGTTGGTGGGGACGCGGAAGATGTCGGCTTTGTCGTTTAAAAGTTTCCGAACTTCGATCGTGTAGCCAATGGAAATCGAATCGCCGATCAGCAAGACGTTGGGGCGGTTCGGGTCGTCTTTTGGGTTTGCGAAAGCCCGCTTGAACTCTTTGCCTGTATAAAGCTCAGCTTGGTCGGCTAGGTCTTCTTGTGGAAGAATTTTTGCCGGGGCGGGAGCGACTGTTTGAGCCGACAGAGTGCTAGGCAAAGTAATCAACAGGAGTACGGTTCCCATGAGTACGATACGAATTAGTTGATTCACTTGAGTGCCCATTGTTTTTTTTGATTGCTAGACAATGCGATTCTATTATCAAAATTCTAACTTGCAAAGTTTGATGGGGCGAAGGGCAGGGAGGATCAGGTTTGCAAATTGGGAAGGCTCTGTAAGTGGTGGGCCGGCGTGTTAGCGAGGGGGATCGCGGGGGCTTTGCTGACGCGGCGGGCTACCATTTGTGCTCGCTGGCGCTCGGTTCCTTGCTGACGCGGCGGGATACCGGGACGCTCAGCTTCAAAAACTGATTTACCTTGTGCCAAAGGATAGCCTTGCGGAGAGGGGAGGGCGGAGAACTTTTGGAGCTCTGAATGTTGGTCTAGTCTGTGTCGAGTGACTTGAGGTACGTGTTTGCGTTGCTCATGTGTTGGTCGCGTTTTTCTTTGTCCATCTTTTTCGCCATCGCACACATCATCGCCCAGCGGGGGTTCTTGCCGAGTTCGTCGACGTGGTTGTAGATCCAACGCCAGTAGAGGCCGTCCCAGATGTCGCACCAGTCGTCTTTTTTATAGTGGCTCATTTTCCGAATGTAAGATGAACCGGAAAAGTACGGCTTGGTCGTGATCAAGCCGCCGTCAGCATGTTGGCTCATCGCATAAGCGTTGGGCACCATCACCCAGTCGTAGCTGTCTACGAACATCTCCATGAACCAGCGGTAGATCGCTTTGGGGTCGAACTCGCACAAGAACATGAACCCGCCCAGTACCATTAATCGTTCGATGTGATGGCAGTAGCCGGTCGCTAAAATTCGTTTGATGGTGTCATCGATCGGAGTAATGCCGGTCGTGCCAGTGTAGAAACTAGCTGGGATGGATCGCGTGTGGTTCCAGTGGTTGGTCGTCCGCATTTCAACGCCGTGGTCTTGGTAGGTCGCGCGGATAAACTCTCGCCAACCGATGATTTGACGGAGGAAACCTTCGAGTGAGTTGAGCGGCACGTCATGCTTGTTGGCGTAAGCGAGTGTCTCTTTGACGATTTGGTCGGGCGTTAGCAAGCCGACGTTCAGCATCGGTGTCAGCACGCTGTGCCAGAGCCACGATTCGCCCTGCACGATGGCGTCTTCATAGGCACCAAAGTTTTCAAATCGATGTTGGAGGAAATGCTTGAGCCACTTCTTGGCGGTGGCATGTGAGGTCGGATAGAAAAGTTGGTCGACGTTGCCGAGGTTTTGAGCGAACGTTTTTTGGGTGTATTGCTGAGCCTCTAAGTCGATTTTGTCGTGTTTGAGTTTTAACAGTGCTGGGATGTCGCTGAGTATTTTCTTGGGCACCTTCTTGCGGTTGTCCTCGTCGAAGCTCCACTTGCCGCCGACAGGCTGGTCGTCTTCCATCAAGATGTCCAAGCGTTTGCGTTGCCACTTGTAAAAGTCGGCCATGAACCAGCGTTTCTTCCCGGCGCGATATTCTTGGTTTTCATGCGGTTGATTGATGAAGGCTGGGCTGGCAACGTGCTCGTAGCCAAGTTTAAGTTTGTCGCAAATTCGCTCTAAGCGTTTTTCAAGTATGAAGTCCGATGGTTCGGCTACGATTAGGCTCTGCGGCGACGAGGTCATGCTGTCGCGGACTTGCTGGAGATGTCGGTCAAGCGAGTTTGGTTTTGGGTCGTAGTCGAGGTAGAGCGTCTGGATTCCTTTCTTGATCAAAACTTGTTCGTAACGCTTCATCGAGGCTCGGTGGAGCCAGAGTTTTTGTTGGTGGAAGCTGGTTGGGTATTGCGGATCCCCGAAGAACAAACTGTCTTCGATCAGAACGACTCGCGAGGGGCGTAGTTTTAGTCCGGGGTGGTTGTGGAAAAGTTGGTTGGGAAAAACGAGCAGGTTCAAGCGATGGGCCTTTGATTTTTACGAAGCGTGGAAGTGTTGTTGAGGCTGAATTCCTGCAAGCGGTTTATCCGCCAAGCGTTGACATGCCACCGTCGACGCCGATGGTTTGGCCGGTGATCCAGCCGCTGGCAGGGCTGAGCAAAAATGCGGCCATGCTGGCGAGGTCGTCTGGTTGACCCGCTCGTTTAAGCGGGTACTTGGCGTCCATCATCGCTCGTTTTTCATCGGACGCGAAGAAGTTGCTCGCCAACGGCGTGTCGGTAAGTGCGGGTGCGATGCAATTGACTCGTGTGTGCGGCGCCAGTTCGGATGCCAGTGAGCGGCTCAGGCCTTCGATGGCGCCTTTGGCAACAGCGATCGAGGCATGCATTGGCAGGCCTTTGCCAACTGCCACGGTGCTGAATAAAACCGCGCTACTTGGATGCTCGCCGGCCCCTCGCTTGAGTCCTGCTTGAACGCCTTTTAGAAACTTGATCGCGCCCATGGTGTTGATTTCAAAGTCATGCCGAAAGTCGTCGATCTTTAACGCTCGAAACGAACGAAGGTTGATGGTGCCGGGGCAGTACGCTACGCCGTGGATTTCGTCCGGAAGTTCAGCTGCAGCAAAATCGTCGCTGGCGAAATCACAGACGTGATGGATCAGGTTTTCTGTGGCGGCTAGGTCGCCGGTCGAGCGAGAGTAGACATGAACGGTCGCTCCGTTGCTGGTTAGTTGCTGGGTCAAAGCGAGTCCAATCCCTTTGCTTCCACCGGCAATAAGATAGGTTCGGTTTTTGAGTGAATCGTTCATGCGAATCTCGGTTGATGGTTTTCGGGCTGGCGGATTGAGTGTTGAACACGCTGGTGTAACCGGAACTTATTCGAACAAACAACTCTTAAAAACGCAATCGATTTCGCCACCAGATCATCGAGACCATGCCCGAAGGACACACTATCCACCGAATCGCTCGCGACCATCAGAAATGGTTTGCTGGGCAAAATTTGATCGTGACGTCGCCGCAGGGGCGATTTAGTGACGAGGCGGCCGTGGTGAGCGGCAAAAAGCTTCGCGAAGTGACTGCCCATGGTAAGCATCTATTTTACCATTGGAATAAAAACTTAATCGGGCATATCCACTTGGGGCTCTACGGCAAGTTTCGGGTGCACAAAAATCCTCCGCCAGAGCCGCGAGGGGCGGTGCGAGTGCGAATGATTGGCTTAACCAAAGGGTTTGATCTGAACGGCCCCAACTGCTGCGAGTTGGTTACGAAAGCGGCTCATGACAAACTTCGTTTACGGCTCGGCGAAGATCCGTTGCGAGAAGACGTGTCTCGCGAAACGGTTTGGCAAAAGATGCAACGAAGCCGGTCCGCTATCGGAAGCTTGTTGTTAAACCAATCCGTGATCGCGGGGATAGGCAATGTTTACCGCGCCGAGATTTTGTTTTTGCTCGGGATCCACCCGCAGCTTCCGGCCAACGAACTAACCCGTGGGCAATTTGATCAGCTTTGGGATTTGACGGTCCAGTTGTTGCAAGTCGGCGTAAAGCACAACCGGATTATTACTGCGGGCTTCGATGGGGCAGGGAAAGTTCCTAAAGGGCTCAGAGCAGCCGAGCGGCTAAACATTTACAAGCGTTCGGAATGTCCTCGTTGCAACGCCCCGATCAAAACGTGGTCGTTGGCCAATCGAAAGATGTATGCTTGCAGTGTTTGCCAAACGCTTGATTGAACGCTTGATTGAACTTGTTTCAAGTCGAAAAACTGCCGTTAAACTTTAGGCTCTCGCAAGAAAATCCAAAACACCTTACTGAAGAAACGCCCTCGCATGAACTTCCCAATAATTATTTTGCTTGCCAATGTTGTTTCTACCCTGTTCATGGTCGGATTGATCTGGATGGTACAGATCGTGCACTATCCGCTGTTCGACGACGTTGGGCAGGAGAATTATGTGCGTTATCAGCAGCGGCATCAGGCCAATATTACTTATATTGTGGCACCGGTGATGTTGGTCGAACTTGCTACGGCGATTTTGCTGCTGTTTTATCCGGTAGCAGGGATCGATAAAACATTGGTTTATGTCGGCATTGGGTTGGTGGTGCTGGTTTGGCTGTCGACGGCGTTGCTTCAGGTCCCTTGCCATGACAAACTGGTCAAAGGATTTAATCAGTCGGCCTACAATTGGTTGGTGAATTCAAACTGGATTCGAACGGTTGCTTGGTCGGCACGAGGTGCGGTCGTGACGATGATGTTGGTGCGGGTTTTGCAAAGGTAGCGTGATGTTTCAAGAAACAATCAATCGACAACAGGACACCGTTGTGCTTCTTCACGGCCTTGGCGGGACTCGACTGGATATGTGGCGAATGGCTAGGCGTTTGAAGGGGCTTGGTTTCAACGTTCGAAATTGGGGCTATCGCAGTCTTGGCAATCGAATCGAAACCCATGCCGAGCGCTTGGGAGAATTTTTGATGAAGCTAAGTCAAGAAAGGCTCGGTAAGATTCATATCGTCACGCACAGTATGGGGGGAATCATTACCCGAGCGATGTTGGCCGAACACAATATAGAATGTCTGGGCCGGGTCGTGATGATTGCACCACCACATCAAGGCTCGCATGCTGCCCGAAAACTCAATCGCTTCTTCGGCTGGTTGAGCCCAAGTTTGTTGCAGCTTTCGGATGTTGAAAGCAGTTTTGTCAATCGACTTCCAAATTCGTTCGCGAAACGACAGGTTGAGTTTGCGATTATTGAATCGATTCGGGATCGGGTTATCGTTCAAGGTGGTGTGCTGTTGGATGGGCATAGTGACTACGCAAAGGTGAATGCACACCACGGGGTTGCCCCGATGTATGACGAGACGATTCGTCTGGTCGAGAATTTTTTAGTCAACGGCAAGTTCAACGAGAGTGCTCGGCAATCGAACGTTTCGGTGGATGTTGGCGAAGCGTAGGGGCCTTTCTGGTTCGAGTGTCGCTTTGGTGGGATGAGCAAAAGTGGAGAGGCCGTGAACCTGGCGGCGGCGTTGATGTCTATTCCGGCACGCAAGACGTTTTGGGTCACGGCACGCTATCGCAGTTGCAGCTGGGAACAAGAACAAGATTAAGAACGAGATTAAGGACCAGCTTTCGATGATTACTCTACGACCAACACAGCGACCCGAACGATTGGAGCAGCCCGGCTTGCCGCCGGAGGCTGCACCGATCGCTCCGCGTTGGTTGTGATAAATCGTCGGGTCCTTCTTTTGAATCATCAAGAAGACTCGGTGTCGCAACGTGCGGCATCGAGTCTTTTTTCTTTGGCTTTCTTTCTCTCGCCAGAACCTGACTCGATGCCGCGATGGAAGAGCTGACCACCCAAGTCGGCTCTGTTAGTTATCAGCGACGCAAGCAATGGTCTCACGTTTACTCTTAAGACTAACAATTCGGGCAGAGGTGCAGAAGGCAGCACGTCGGTTTTGGGAACCGAAGGGTTCCGGTTCGAATCCGGGGTGCCCGACTTAAAACAATGGCTCACTGAATTTCATTCTGTGAGCCAATGTGCGGCCCATTCGTCTAGTGGTAGGACGCAAGGTTTTCAATCTTGTTGCGTGAGTTCGATTCTCACATGGGCTACTTTTGAGACAAGGTTTGGTGGTTAAGCAGGAGAGTTGGGAAGCGAACGAAGTTTAGGATTTGATTTATCGGCTTTGATTTTCTTGATCAATTGATCGATGCGTTTAATCATTTCTTTATCTTTGTCCGACTGTCTGTCTTTTGTTGTCAGGTACTCGTGGTAAGTTTTGAGATTGGGGATCTCTGATTTTGCAGCTCCCCCGTAGGCTTCCAATGCCTTCAGGCATGTCGGTACTCGCTTACTAAGTCCCCATCGCCCCATGCCGATCAGTTCGACGCATAGTGGAATGCCTTCCTTGATTCTGTGCTTGGCGAGCAATTCCAAACCGCTCAAGCGAACGCCATCGGCGAACATGATCCCGCTGGGTGCAGGTTCGATAGTTGCTTGGTAGATTGCCGGCAATAGTGGCTTGATTTCCTCGTAGCTAAGTTGCTTATAGACCAAGGCGATCATTGATCGAGCGCGGCCACCTTCGTTGGTAAGCCCGGCTCGCACTGCTTTGTAAAGCGCGTCTTTGTCGACACCGTCCAATGATCGTTTCAACATTCCTCGGCCGCGGTCAAATAGCACGAAGGACAAGTATCGTTGCTGCATATTGCGAGGATCCTCGGCCGTCGGCCCGGTCGCCAGCATCTCCAAAAGCTCTGGAATTGCGACGCGGCCAGCGGTGCCGGTAGCCGCCAACGCTTGAGCGGCATTGATTCGTAACCAGAGATTGTCGTCCTTTAGGAACTTTCGCAAAGCAGGTACCGCAGGTTGGGCTCGGCTCCCGATCTTGCTCAGGTATTGGCAAGCACCTAGCTTCGAATGCAGGTTACGCTTCATCATTTTTGCGATGCTGGGTAGGTAGTTTTCTTTGCTTTTTTTCAATCGCTCGGCGGCACGCTCACGAACAATCGGTGACCAACTGCCCAACGCCTTCAATAGTTCCTTGTCAGATTTGTCGGCGTAGATGTGGTCTGAGTGATGACGGCTGTAGCCGCTGCCGTCTTCGATCAAGCTGGCAGCTTCTTTTTCGCTAACATGCGGTACGACATCGTCCACTTTGCCAGTGATGTAAAGCTTGCGATGTTGTTGGGCATAAGCCAGTAGCATGGAGCCAGTGCTGCTCCAGTTTTTGAACTTGTCGTGTTTAGCAATCGTCTGGCCTTGGCTCACGTAGGTGCCGTCCCAACGGCGAGCCAAATCGTAGTACCAACCGAACTCTTCCATCCAAGCTCCGCTGGCATTGGGGCCTGACAAAGCAACCGCTGGCATCGCCCAGCAGACGTTAAAGTAGTTTCCCGTGTGGCCAAGATCGCGTTCACCGCCGTAGCTACAGACACTCATTCTAGAAAAGTACTCTGCCGTTTCTTTTTCGCCCATCGAGTTAAACAATAGGGCTGCGATGCCGTTCTTGCCGTTGTCGTCATGAGTTTTCATCCATGGTTCGTGGTCGCCGTAGGGGACACAGCCTTTGCCGGCGTAAAACCGCATTAGCTTGGTGCTCCGATCGATGGCGTCAGCGACTTCGGGATCGGTGACACCCGCTTTTTGGGCGAGCACCAACGACATGATCATCGGCAGGCCGGGAGCATTCATCATGCCGTAGCCTTGCAGGTTGCCATTGGGTTTTGAAAAACGATGCCCCCACGATCCGACTCGACTTTGTCCCGCACAAATTTCTAGCGAGATTCTGCGCATGTCTTTGACGTAAGTTTTGTCGCCGGTAGCGAGTGTGTATTCGGCCAGCAATAAATTGATCGGCCCGTAGAACCAACAGTTGAGTGATCTGCCTTCGACGTCGGAGTACTTCGAAGCCCATTGAACTTGTTTTTTAATGATCGGCAAGAATTCACGCCGTCCGCTAGACAGCAAGGCGAGCGTATCTAGGGAGCGAATGATTCCGTTGCCGTTTGGCCGAGCCTGCATCTGTTTGGCTAATGCATTGCAACCTTGTTCAAAAATACGTTTTGATTTGTGGCAGTTGAAAGGAGCGGTGTCGGAGTAGGCTTTGAGGGCCTGCAGCTTGATTGTTTTTTTGGCCGTTTTTCCGTTGCGCCAAACTTCTAATTCCAGCTTGCCTTTGCTGGCTTCGGCGGCGGTGATCGCTTTGCCAAATTCGGTTCGCGGATCGTAAGAAAATTTGGACCCACCGACGCCTAAGATTACGTCTTTGAGTTTCAATACGCCGTCAGCTGGTGAGCCTTTGTCGATTTTGGTTACTAGGATCTGTCTGGCATCGGTTGTTTCATAACCGTCGGTGTAAATCCAACCCCGAGCACCGGTGGGGCCAAGATTCCAATCGTGATCGTATCCCGCAGGGACTTTGTCACCTTTGAGAAAGTCTGGCATCGGTGCAGATTTGCCGCCGTGCTGAGCCATGACTTCAGGAGTAGTTAGCAGAGCGAATCCGCATAGCGCAAATACAAAACAAAAGAACAAACGGGCGTTCAAGGCAGTGTCTCCGGTTTATTTAATTGGGGCTCGGGGCGAGCCATAATTCTTTGACATTTAAGGTCAGCGCAAGCCTACCTTTTGTGAGTAATTTTAGAGAGTCCTACTTAGCTGCAAAACTACTAAAACTGGGGACTAAGCGATTGTGCTGAGTGCAGAATGCGTTGGTGAGGAAGGAATCGCTGATGTTTAGGTCTTCTAGCCGCCTGCTTTGAAATTTAAAAATCATTATACTGTGGCTGAGCTACGGCAAGAGTTATGGACGGCATTGCGAAGTTTAGAGGGGCCTGAATCGGGCGATGAGATTTTCTCGAGCATCGAGCGAGGGCGTTGCCGATACTTGGTGTTGTATGATGATACCGAAAAACCGAATCGCATCCATTTTTGTGGATACTCGTGGGACTAAGAGGAGTTCGAACTTGCCATGGAAAACGGCACTAATTACAACGACCAACGGCAACAAGCTGTTTTTGCGTGGCGCCGAATCGTAGCGTGGGTGCTGCGTCGGATGATGATTCTTGGTTTTGTGGTTTTCGGAGGTTTATTCATGCTTAGCTTTTCAGCAACAGTCCCTGATAATATCGGCGAGGTGGATGGGAAGTTGGCGGCGTGCCCTAAAAGCCCCAACTGCGTTGGTTCTCAAGCAGTCGAATCGGGCAAAAGGATGCCTGCGATCGTTCTGGCAGAAACCGATGATGGCCTGGCTGCAATTAAAAGAATCAAATCAGTGGTCGCAGAGCACTTCTCACGCGCGACGCTTGTCACCGAAGAAGAAAACTACTTGCACTATGAGTTTAAGAGTTTGGTGTTTCGGTTCGTCGATGATGTCGAGTTTTTGATCGACTCCGACCAGCACCAAATCGATTTTCGTTCTGCTTCACGCGTTGGTCATTCGGATCTTGGGGCAAACGCTAGGCGAATGCGGAAGATTGCTAGTTTGCTGCAATGAGTCGAAGCGAAGTTTAGCAGAGGTCCTGCGAGGCCAAGCGGCGTTCAATTTGAATAGGTTTCGAAGTACAGTAATTTTTGGTGGGTCCCACTACGCTAGGCGTCGCTGACGCTCGGGCCCTTGCTGACGGGCTGGTTGATTTAGTCAATAAGCCCGTCTACTAGAATGAATTCCAGACTGCCTGCGCGCATGACAGGCTGGAAGCCCATCACCACATTGTTTAGGCTTCGCCAGAAACTATTAAATCAACAAACCTTAACGCCGCGGGCTACCATTGGTCTTGCTTCGATGGTTGGTTTTGTTTGCAAGGCAGCTAAAGATTTAAGCCAGCTTCGATGTTAAATCGACGTGCACGCCGTCTTTGGCTGAACGTTCGCAAGCTTCCAAGATATGTTGGCAAGTGATTGCGTCTTGCAAGCTTGAATGGGGGGCTTCGTCGGCGCCGATGACGCGTTGAACAAAATGCGCTGCCGTGTTTTTGATCGACTCGGGGTAGCATTGGTAAGTTTGCGAATGAGCCCCGTTGCAGTCGTTGATCACAAAGTCGCGATAACTGTATCGCGTGCTGCCCTTGGTGCCGATCACTTTGATGATGCAGGACCACGGATCGCCGGCATGGTCGTCGTTGGCGAAGCTTGCACACAGGTGGCTGAGTGTGCCGTTTTGCATTTGGATGTTCGCCATGGCCACGTTTTCTTGCGGCGCGATTGTCGTGTCGACGGTGTGCTGGAAACACGAAACGGTTTTCGGTTGGCCAGCGAGGTACAGCATGGTGTAGCTATGGTGGGTCAAAATCTGACGGATGACGCCAGGGTAACGGGCTCGGATTTCGTCGGCGTGATGGATGTTGTACATCATGTAAAACTGAGTGATCACGCCCAGTTTGCCGCTGTCGATCATCGCCTTGGCGCGTTCGATGCCCGGTTCGTAGATGTAGTTGTGCACTGGCATGCATTTGAGGCCGGCTTTGTCTACCGCGTCTTGCATTTGAGCTAATTCTTCAAGCGTAGACGCGGCTGGTTTTTCAACCAACACGTGCTTGCCTGCTTCGGCTGCTTGAACGGTGTACTGGCAATGGGTTTCCATGTTGGTCAACACAAACACCGCATCGACTGCCGGGTCGGCCAAGAGTTCTTCGACCGTCGCAAAGAACTTGCAACCGAATTGCTTGGCTTTGGCGATTCCTTTTTCAGCCGTACGATTCCAAAGGCCGATCAATTCCGCGTCGCCGAGTTCGTTGATCGCTTCGGCGTGCAGGTTCGCGATGTCGCCGGATCCAATGAATGCTATTCCAATTTTCTTCATGACGATGGTGTTAATGTTAATCAAGTAAGTGAGAGGTCTGCTCTTTGCCGTTGCTTGGAATTCGTTATTCCAAGTTTCTTCATGACGCTGGTGTTGAGTAAGTAAGGGAACCGTTCTTGGCCATTTCTTGGAATTCAATCAGTGATTGTCGGATTCCAGTGGCAATGTCTGTGATGGGTAGGTTGCTAAAGGTGTTGGTGATTTTTTGATGGTCTAAGTCGCAGACGAACAGATTTGGCGGGCAGTCAGGTGTGATCGAAAGCGAAACAAATTCGCCCAGCCCCAGCTCTTTCGCTTGTTCAGCGGCGAGGTTCAAAAACGATTCGATCGGAATGGTTTTTCCAGGGATGTTGAATGCGCCGTAGCCTTCGTAGCTTTGCACGGTGCAAGCGGCAAAGCAGGCACCGACGTCTTCAACAAAGTGATAGTTTTCTCGTCCTTGGTAAGGCATGGCAAACGGCATCCGTTCGCCAGCTTTGGCTCCCATCGCGATGGCCTTTAAGGCGTTGGTTGGCGCCGATGTTTTGCCTTTGTCGCGGCCTTTGCCGAAAGTCGTGTTCAAACGCAAGCAGACGGTTGGGACTTTTGTGTTGTCGTGGAACAGCCGAGCCAAGTGCTCGCCGGCCAGCTTCCAGATCCCGTAGTGGTTCGGCGGCGCCAGGGCAGCGTCTTCGTCGATGATGTCTTGCGGGTACATTGAACGCATTCCGTAAACCGCAGCCGAGCTGGCGAACACAAAACGCTTCAAGTTCGTTAGCTTTGCAGCGGCATCGAACAAAGCCATCGTGCCGCCGGTGTTGATCGCCATCCCACCGACATGGTCGGCCGAGCAATCGGGGCTTTGGTAGGCGCCTAGGTGGATGATGTGCGTCGGGTCGACTTCGAGTAGTACTCGTTCGATTTCAGCGTAGTCGGACACGTCCAGTTTCACGAACTCGATTCGTGGGTCCAGTTCTTCGCCTAGCCAAAGCTTCAGCGGAGCGGCGTTGTTGGATCGCGTGGCGACGACGATTTTTTCGACGCCTGAGTCTTTGAGGAGTTGGCAAATGGTGACCGAGCCGATGCAGCCGGTACCGCCGGTGATAAAGATTGTTGACATGTTGGTTTCGTTAGTTCATTTTGACAACGGCTTTGACATTCTTTGCGGTGATCGAATCCTCGAAGGCTTTCGTCACGTCCGCAAAGTCGTAAAGGTCGGTGTAGTGTTCGGCGGGAAAGATTCCGGTGGTCATGAGCTTCATTGCCGCCATGTAATCGTCGCGGCAAGAGCCCATCGATCCTCGCATGTTCAGCGACGTGCGAGTCAAATGCGTGGCGTTGATTTTAACGTCTTGACCGTAAGTTGCGATCACGCAGATGTCGCCTTCGGGGCGGACGACGGAGATGGCTTCGGATAAAACTTGGGGCACGCCTGAGCATTCGATGGCTAGGTCGATTTTGCCGTCGGCTTGATGGTCACCAAAGGGCACGCCTTGGTCGTCCTTGATGCCGGCTTTAAGTTGAGCAGCCAGCGGATTTTCGGGTGAGACTTCAAGCGTGATGAAGCCACGCTCTTTGGCTCGTTTGAGTCGTGTGTCGCGGTCTTGAGCGATGCCGGTGATCGCGACTCGCGCGCCGGAGGCTCGTGCGACTTCGGCAGACATCAAGCCGATGATCCCACAACCGGTTACCACGACGTCATCGCCGGGTTTGATGTTGCATTTGTTGTACAACGCGTTGGTGATGATCGACAACGGTTCGACCAAAGCACCTTGAGCTGGCGTGAGACCGTCCATCAACGGAACGACTCGATCGGATTCGAGGACGACTTGTTGACCAAAGCCACCGTTGCGATGGAAGCCGATGATTTGTTTGCTGGGGCAGAGATTCCATTTGGAAACACTGCAGGCGGGACATTCTTCGTCGCGGCAACCGAGCATGGCGAGCGGGGTGAAGATGTCGCCGACTTTGACGTCGCCGTGATCGCCGGGGCCAAGGGTGAGTACTTCAGCGCTGAATTCGTGGCCGATGATGCGCGGGCGTTGGACCCAGTCGAAGTTCGCTTTGCCGATCGATGCGCTGTTGTCCGAGCCGCAGATGCCGGTGTAGAGCGTTTTGGCGAGAATTTCGCCGGGCTGTAGCTCCGGAATTTCCATGTCGACAACCGCAGTGTTGCTGGTGACAAGAACGCCCGAGTTCGGGTAAATCTTTTCGGTGCCTTGAAGGCAAAAGCCTTGTGGTGTGTCGCTCATTGGATGGTTGGCCTTGGGGGATGGTTGGTTGAAGGGGCAAGGATCAGCGCAAATCAATTTTGAATTTGGGTGTTCTGGTAGCCCGACGCGTTAGCGATGAACCCGTGGGAATCCTCGCTCACGCGTCGGGCTACCAATGATAGGGACTTCCTAAATTGTAAAACGGATTCACCATGGTCAAAGAGTGACGAGTCAGTTTGACGGCTGCTGAATCTACTTCCAGTTCACGCCCGTGTTTTGCCAGCTTCGCTCGGCGGCAGATTTCAGGACCGCTTCGCAAACCTTTTGCGTCTCTTGGGCTTCTTGGAACGTAGGTGAGCAAGGCTTTCCTTCTTCCAGACATTTGAGGAAGTCAGCCACGTGGTGCACGAAACTGTGTTCGTAGCCAATCGACAATCCGGGGACCCACCATTGAGACATATAAGGGTGGTCGCCATCAGTAACGTGAATTGAGCGCCAGCCGCGTTCTAGTGATTCGTCGCGATGGTCAAAGTATTCCAGTCGCGTCAAGTCGTGCAGGTCCCACTTGATTGACGCGTGTTCGCCGTTGATCTCGAATGTGTACAGCGCCTTGTGCCCGCGGGCGTAGCGAGTCGATTCGAACTGGCCGATTGATCCGTTGTCGAAGTGGCAATGGAACAAACAAGCGTCGTCGATGTCGACCTTTTGAACTTCACCGGTTTCGGTGTGGACTCGTTCTTTGATGAAAGTCTCGGTCATCGCCGACACGTCTTTGATGCCGCCGTTGAGCCACATCGCAGTGTCGATGCAGTGAGCCAGTAGGTCACCCGTCACGCCAGAGCCTGCCGCCGCATTGTCCAAACGCCAGAGTCCTTCGCCGCCTTGCGGGAGTTCGGGGCTGATCGTCCAGTCTTGCAAAAAGTTGGCGCGGTAATGAAAGATCTTGCCGAGCTTGCCGGCGTCGATCAGTTGTTTGGCCAAGGTGACCGCTGGAAGCCGGCGGTAGTTGTAATAGACCGTGTTGGGGACGTTTGCTTTTGCAATCGCGTCGACCATCGGTTGTGCTTCGGCGACGGTTCGAGCGAGTGGTTTTTCGCACAGCACCATTTTGCCAGCTTCGGCGGCGGCGATCGCGATGTCGGCGTGCATGTTGTTGGGCGTGCAGATGTCGATCGCGTCGATGTCATCGCGAGCGACCAAGGCTTTCCAGTCCGTCTCGATCGATTCGTAGCCCCATTGATCGGCGAAGGCGGTCAGGCGTTCTTGGTTGCGAGCGCAGACGGCTTTGAGGACGGGTTGGTATTGAAGGTCGGGGAAGAAGTCGCCCACTCGTTTGAAGGCATTGGAGTGAGTGCGTCCCATGAAGCCATAGCCGACCAAGCCAATTCTGAGTTGCTTTTTTTCGCTCATGCAAATGTCCGGGAAATGAATCCGAAGAAACTTGTTGCTGTGTTTAAATCGATCGCGGTGTCTAATTTGATTTTCAACCGGGCGGTCATTGTAGCCAAACTAATCTCGGCGGATATCGAGGATTTTGAGTTGGCTCGAGTCAATCAGTGGAATGGGGGGCGGGGCAGCGAGGTAAGTAAAGAAGGTTGCGACGGTGAGTGGGGAGGGTTTGGCAGGGAAAGCTGTTTTGTCTCGGTTTTGAGCATAGCAGTGACTGATTAGTTGGGCTGTGAATGGGCTGTGAATTTTCCATTTAATTGGCGGTTGAAAAGAGAAGACGTGGCTCTGGCGGAAAATGCGGGTAATTGATTCGGCTTTCTTCCGTCATAGAAGGTATGTTTGTTGAAGTGTTTCGGCCAAAGGTGGCATTTGTACCTCGTCGACGGGTGCTTCAAACCTTCGATTTTGATTTTTTAACTGAGCGATTTCATGATCCGTTTCCTCGCCGTATTCTTTTCGATTCTTGCTTTGTTGATTTTTGGTGCGGCCACTTTGATCAAACGAGACAAACCTTCCCAAGCTGATGCTGAGGGTTATGCTCTAACTCAGGTCGGCGGTCAATCGGGACAGATCATCGGACAGCCTGTCGAAGCAACCAATTCTTCTACCTCCCAAAAAGCTATGAATCAATACAACAAGCTAACCGCCGAAGAAGCACGCGTGATCCTACACAAAGGAACTGAGCGACCGGACGGTTGGGGCTACAAAGGTGAGTACACCAAAACGGATGCTCAGGGGTTGTACTGCTGTCGGCAGTGCAATGCTCCGCTATACACTTCCGAGCATAAGTTCCAATCGCATTGTGGTTGGCCTGCGTTCGACGACGAGATCAAGGGTTCGATTCGTCGCGACGCGGATGCCGATGGTCGTCGAGTTGAAATCTTGTGCGAGAATTGTGGCGGGCATCTGGGGCATGTTTTCAAAGGCGAAGGCTTGACCAAGAAGAACGTGCGGCACTGCGTGAATTCGGTTTCGATGAAGTTCTACGCAAAAGGCACTGAGCCACCAAAGAAGGTCGTGTTGGGTGAGAAGAAGGCTGAGCAAAAAACAGTCGAGCAAAAAACAAGTGTGCAAATGCCTGCTGATCAGTTGCCGGGCGAGTCTAAGTCGATCGTCCCGGCACCGGTTGAACCGGAATCACTACCTTAATTCAGGGTTAACCGTCAGCGATACCGGTGGGCCAACGTCGTGGCCGTTTCCATATCCAGCCTGAGGAACAGAGTGTCTACAAGGCTGGGGTAATGAATCAGAAAAGCCAGCGGCTTGTCGGTTAAATGATCTGCAAGGACTAACTGCCGGACCTATGGTGTTGCATTCGGTATTTTCAACTCCGAAGCCCATAATTTAATTGCTTGGCGTATACTATAGAATCTGGTTGCTTCCTCGTATCGACTTCCCAGAATCGGTTTAACTAACTTCCGTTTATTTTTAGGGTTCTTACTCCATGATTAGATCTATGTTTTTGGTTTTGGTAGCGATTTTAGTTTTGCCTTCCATTGCGGCGGCGCAACAAACGATCGATGTCTACATCATCGCCGGGCAATCCAATACCGACGGACGAGGTAACGTAAGTGATTTGTCCCAGGAGGAATTGGCAAGTGTTGAAAACAACACAATTATTAGCTACCTCAATCCCGGGTCTGAGCGAGAGCGAACTCAATCGCAATCAACCCCTCCAGATCTTGACGTCGGTACCAACGGCTTCACGGCCTTAGTGCCTGGGGGCTTTAGCGTCGATGGAACTTCAGCCCGAGTTCTGACACCAACATTTGGCCCAGAGCTTACATTCGGAGCCACGATTGCAGGAGTAACCGGATCCTCTAATCAAATCGCAATCATTAAGGTCTCACGTGGGGGGACAAACTTTCGAAACGATTGGTTGGCTAATCCTAATGTCAACACTGTTGATGATGAACCAGAAGGTTTTCTCTATCGAGCGATGCTAGAACGGATTGCTACTTCTTTGACGGAGCTAGAAGCAGACGGCAGCACGGCCGTCATCAGAGGTTTCGTTTGGCATCAAGGTGAAAGCGATAGTAGTACTAGTGCGGTCGCCGCGTACGCCGGTCGATTTCTTGACTTGGTCCAGGGAGTGCGTGCTGAATTTGGAGATGAAATTCCGTTCGTTATTGGAGAGCTATCGCGGACTCGTGATAACAGCGTTGAATTTAACGACAATCTCCCGAATGTAGTTAGTGTGGCACCAAACATCTCGTTTATTGGTTCTGAAGGGGTGACGGCACCTGCCAATGATACCACCCACTTTGATGCTAACGGTCAGCTTGAGCTTGGCCGGCGTTTCGCTGCTGCGTTTGACGGGATCGTAATTGATCCAGAACCAGAGCCAGAACCAGAACCGCTACGGTCTGTTCTGTTCGATTTCCAAAACGACGGTTCTGGAGTGATTGGTGCTGATCCTGCAGGTTCTGATTTTGACCCGGGCGTAACGGGAGACACAATTACCGTTGATGGGCTGACAGCAACGATCGTCGACGTCACGGCACCCGAGTATGACACGACCGGTGATGTTCCCGTTTTAACTGGTAACATTCTTAGTTCAGCTTCCGGTGACAACGTGAACACTAATGTTTCTGGTCAAGACGCACTTGGTATCAACAACTCTTCTGTTAGTAACAACGATTTTGAATTGATTGGTAATGGCACTGAAGGTAACGACCTGAATCCTGGCGAAACGGTTACGATCACTTTCGATCAACCTGTGCGGTTTACTTCTATCGAGTTGGAATCAGTGATCGCCGAAGACAGCTTTGACGTATTGATTGACGGAGAAGTCGTTCTAGAAACCACCGGCGACGATTCGTTCATCGACGACCTTGGTGGGCTTACGGGACTTACGATTGCGGCTGGTTCGGAAATCACATTTGCTGTCGATGGTGTGCTGTCAGCAACTGGCGGTCCGTCCACAAGTGTGCGGCTCGAAAGGTTTATGGTCGAGGTCTTTGCGGAAGCAGAACCAGAACCAGAGCCAACGCTACTAGGTGATGTAAACCGCGACGGCGTGGTTGACTTTTTAGATATTTCACCATTTATTGCCGTGTTATCCGCGGGAGAGTTCCAAGCCGAAGCGGATATTGATCAAAACGAACTGGTCGATTTCTTGGACATCTCGCCCTTTATTGGAATCCTAAGCGGTCAGTAAGGCGGCACATGCCGTTGGGGCGGAGACGAAGGTTCGTTGAACCGAAGACTGCTATTGCATCATTAAAGGCCGGCTCGATTTGAGCCGGCCTTTTTTATTTGTATTACCGTTCAAAATTGAAGTTCCGAGTTCTTGTAGCCCGGAATCGACTTGGACCGTCCAGCCTACGCCAGTTAGGAACACCAAGGCGCCTCGCGGTTGTCTCCGGTTCCACGCTAACGCGGTCGGCTTCTATTGATTCTGTGAGGGCTGTTTTAGTTGAGCCTCTGGTTTTTTCCATGGCTTCGCGGCGCCTAGCTTTAGATTCAATTGGGTCTTAATCAACGCCGACCACAGTTGATAGCCGGTCTCGTTCAGATGCATTTGGTCTTCGGCAAAGAACTCGACTCGTGGTTTTCCATCGACACCCAAGTAAGCACCGGCGGTCGCAATCAAGTGGGCGTGGTTATCGCCTTCGGCGATTTTCGCGATGCGCTTCGTCGCGTCTGCGATCTCAGGCCAGACCGCCCAGCGTTTGAGTGTCGGAGTAACTTCGATCCAAAACAGCGGCACGGTTGGGTCTTGGTCTCGGATCCATTTGTGCAACCGGCCAAACCGCTTGGCGACATCTGCAGGGGTTGCGCTACTGCCTTTTCCGTTGATGTCATTCGCGACGAATGCGACGACTGCGCGGCAGCGGTTTGGGTTGTCAACACCCAGGTGGGGGCTCAGTAATCGCGGCGCGTAGTGGATGATGTCCGGTAGTTTTGCTCCACCATAGCCGCGTCTGACTGTTGGCCATGGTGCCATGTCAGCGGCCAAGTTCTCCCACCGTCGGATCGACGATGAACCATAGAACACGATGTTGTCTTTGGTTTTCGGGTTGGTGGCTTGAGCCTGTTCGAGCTGTACAATTTGTTTTTCCCATTTGGCAATCGATGGATCGATTTTTGTTTCTTGGGCTGCTGCTGATGAGATACAACCAAACAAAAGCATTAGAACGAATTGCAAAGCTCTTTTTTTCATTTTCAATCACCTGTGGTTTTCATGTTCTAAAGCAGACATGGGATGGTAAACCAGATTAAAGCTAAACTACGAGCAATTCGTACTTGAAATGGGTTTTGACTTCATGTTGATCGGTCTAAAGAAGGCCAATGCTTTACTTTCGTTCGTGTCTATTGTTAGAATGTCGGTGGGGAAAAGAAATGATTCTTAATCAATTCGACGATGCTATGGGGAATCTCAAGCGGAGAAATGGTTGGAGTCCATCTCCCCGATAATCAACTCGTTGAGACAGATGCCTTGGCGCTTTACACTTCCGAGTACAGTGACTTTCAAAACTCAATTTATTTTCGAGGCGGTATCCGATGAAACGATACACTTTTTTACTTTGCTCACTTTTATTGTTGGGTTTGTTCACAGGTGCTGCGACAGCGCAGTCCGGGAATGCTCAAACGCAAGCTGGCGATGACCAAAATGCCGGCGTTTTCAAAACGGTCGCGATTGAGTCAAAAGACGGAAGCCCGATCGCCGCTGATTTGTATATGGCTCATCAGAGCAAGGACACGCCGTTTATCGTATTGTGTCACCAGGCGACATGGTCGCGAGGCGAATATCGAGAGATCGCTCCTAAGCTGAATCAATTAGGCTTCAATTGTTTAGCGATTGATCAGCGATCCGGTGGGGCTATCAATGGGATCGTTAACGAAACTGCTAGGCTTGCAAAGGCCGCGGGCAAGCCGGTTCAGTTCGTGGATGCAGAGCAAGACATTGTGTCGGCGCTCGATTTTGCCAAAAAGAACTACGCTAAAGGCAAGGTTATCTTGTGGGGCAGCAGTTACAGTTCAGCGTTGGCGATTCGGATTGCTGGAGAACATCCCGATAAGATGGATGCCGTTTTGGCGTTTGCGCCAGGCGAGTATTTCGGCAAGCAGGGCAAGTCCAAAAAATGGATTCAGCGATCGGCGAAGAAAATCAAAGATCCTGTTTTTATTACGTCGGCAAAAGATGAGTATGCAAATTGGCGTTCGATTGCAGCGGTCATTCCTAAGCAGTTAATTCAAACCTATCGGCCGAGCACCAAGGGGAACCATGGTTCTCGGGCGCTCTGGGGACAGTATCGAGACAGTGGAGGCTACTGGGCAGCAACGGTGGATTTTTTGGAGAAGGTAAACGAACTAAAGTGAAGGCCTGACCGGATTGTCAAGTGATTCGGGCTTGAGTGCCTTGAGTGAAGTTTGAAGTTTGACGTTTTTGAAAAACAGATGCAAAGATTGAAACGACCTTGAATCGTTCTCGAGCAAAGCCCGGTGGCGACAGTTGCGGCGGGGCTGTCTTGAACGGATTACTCGATTTTTGCAACGTTACGCGGTCACCGAGGAAAGCCAGCCGTGTTTGTCTTCGGTGCGACCATCGAACAAACCAAAGAAGGCGTCTTGTAGCGCCTCGGTGATCGGGCCGCGCGATCCGTTGCCGACCTCGATGCCGTCGACGCTGCGTACGGGGGTCACTTCGGCCGCCGTTCCAGTTAAAAACAGTTCATCGGCCAGGTACAATAAATCTCGCGGGAATTCTTGCTCGATCACTTCCTGGCCCAGGTCCGCTGCTAGTGTGATGATCGAGTCGCGAGTGATGCCGCCCAAAATTGATGCCGCTAGTGGAGGCGTAAAGATTTTGCCGTCGCGGACGATGAACACATTTTCGGCAGATCCTTCGCCGACGCTGCCGCGAGGCGAAACGGAAATCGCTTCCGCGTAGCCGTGCCGTCGAGCTTCGCCGCCGATTTGCTGGGCGTTCAAGTAGTGGCCGCCGGCTTTGGCTAAGACCGGCATTTCCGAGCTGTTGGTGCGGTTCCAGGATGACACGCAAACGTCGATGCCGTTTTTCAGTCCTTCTTCGCCCAAGTACGCTCCCCATTCCATCGAAGCAATGATTACTTCGGTCGGAACATCGTCATTGGGGACTACGCCCAGCGAACCAGCTCCTAGGAAAACGAGCGGGCGAATGTAAGCGTTGGTCAAATCGTTTTTTGCGATCGAATCTTTGCAACCTTGAGCGATTTCAGCGGCGGTGTATGGAACTTTGTACCGATACAACTTGGCGGATTCAAAAAGGCGTTTGACGTGAGCGTCCAGCCGAAAGATACAAGCTCCGTTAGGCGTATCGTAAGCTCTGATTCCTTCAAATACACTAGAGCCATAGTGCAGGGCGTGCGACATGACGTGAACGGTGGCGTTTTCCCATGGAATCAGTTCGCCGTTGCTCCAAATGTATTTACTGGTTTTCATATCGCTGCTTCAAACTACTCTAAGAATCGGTTCTTCGGGAAAGCACAAGTTTAACCCGACAAGGCGAACTAGGGGAGACATATCATGACCGAGTTTCAGTACAAACGGACGACTAGTGCAGAGCGTTTGCGAATCCAAGCGTTGCCTGAGGCTCAGCTTCGCGGCTATCAGCTGAATCGGCTGAACGAACTGTTGGCTCAAATCATTCCAGCAAACCAGTTTTACCGTAACAAACTGGCCGTCGGCGATGCCCCGCAGCTGGACAGCTTGACTCAGCTGTCCCAGTTGCCCTACACGCTCAAACAAGACCTCGTCAACGAATCGGATCCGTCCGGTTTTGCCAAAAACCTGACCTTCACCCCCGACGCCTACACGCGGTTTCATCGCACCAGCGGTACCAGCGGTCGGCCGATGATCGTGCTGGATACTCAGAACGATTGGAAATGGTGGATGGAAGCCTGGCAGTACGTGCTGGATTCCGCGGATTTGACCTGCGACGATCGTGTGCTGATGGCGTTTAGCTTCGGGCCGTTCATTGGTTTTTGGAGTGCGTTTGATGCGGTGGCCGAGCGAGGAGCGATGGTGATCCCGACGGGGGCGATGACGAGTCTGGCTCGGTTGGAGTTGATTCAGTCGACGGCGGCGAGCGTTGTTTTTTGCACACCAAGTTATGCGATTCATTTGGCTCAAGTGGCACAGGAGAACAGGATTGATTTGGCGACGCAGGCCAGTTCGGTGAAGCGGATCGTAGTCGCCGGTGAGCCCGGTGGTTCGATTCCGACAACCCAAGCGAAAATCGAATCCGCTTGGGGAGCTCAGGTGATTGATCATTGCGGGGCTTCGGAGGTGGGGCCGTGGGGTTTTGCGAGTCCCGGTGGTGAGTCGGATGACCAAGGCATCTTTGTCAACGAAGCGGAATTTATTGCGGAGTTCATCCCGATTAACGACATCGGCGAAGATGCAGGTCCGGCGATTTTTTCTTCTGCCGAAGCGGCGGGGCAGGGGACGTTTGAGTTGGTGCTGACGTGTCTTGGACGGATCGGCAGTCCGGTGGTTCGTTATCGCACTGGCGATCTTGTTCGGCCGGTTTGGGATCACGGTCACGATTGTCGGTTTGTAAAGCTGGCCGGTGGGGTGTTGGGAAGAGCGGATGATATGTTGATCATCCGCGGGGTTAATGTTTTCCCGTCGTCAATCGAGCAGATTTTGCGAGGGTTTTCGGAGGTGGTCGAGTTCCGGACGACGGCGTTTAAGCAAGGGGCGATGGACCAATTGAAAATCGAAGTCGAGGCTGCGACCGATGACATTGTTCCGATTCAGTTAGAGTTGCAGAACAAACTTGGCTTTCGGGTGGATGTTGAGTTGGTTGCGGATCAAGCTTTGCCACGGTTTGAGGCAAAAGGAAAACGGTTTGTTGATAACCGTTAAAATGGTAGCCCGACGCGTGAGCGAGTGTTTTAATGGGTTCCTCGCTGACGGGCCCGTTGATTTAGCATGTTTTGGCGAAGCCTAAAAAATGTGGTGGTGGGCTTCCAGTCTGTCTTATGCGCTGCCTCCATGCAAATGACAGGCTGGAAGCCCATCACCTCATTTCCTCGCTG
>JALZWN010000290.1 GCA_023300235.1 Mariniblastus sp. | reverse complement strand
TGTCCCCCAAAACGGGACTGCGGTCTTGAAAGGGTTGATAAAGTGCACCTCAGTTGTTATTTTTTTAAAATGCTTAATTGCTTTTGGTGGACATGCTCCTGAGCTGAAGACTTTGCTTTATCGAATACGTTTAATGCAGTGCCGTTGCACTAGATTGTCGAGTTAGGGTTTTATTTGGAGAAGCTGGCCAGGGGAACTGGCAGGCCGCTGCCAGGAATTTCAATTGAAGGCGGTTACTGCGAACGTATTAACGGCAGATAAGCTGCCTAGATTGACATTGGAGGATTGAGGCAGTTCGGCTAGTTTGAGTAGTGCGGGAGTGAGTTGAAACTGCCGGCGGCGGTTGTAGAGCATGTTTTGTCAGGCAGACCGCGGCTTGATTTGCACTTTCGGTTTGCTGTCGATGTTACTCGCCCCGGTAGGTAGTTCGCCGCCTGTAGTGACTCCACTGTTTGCAACGAAACTTTAAAGCCAAGACAATGTTTCCAGAAGTCGACAATCCGCAAGACTCTCACTCGCTGGCCAACGAAGCCAGCTTGGTGGCGATGCTTGGATTGGCTGGCCAAACAGACCAAGAAGATGCTGCCGAAATCGATCCCGAAATGGCACTCGAAGTATTGCTGAGCGATTCGTCTTTGAATCAGTTGTTGCTCCGCCGACAGCAAGACGGCGTCGAGTCGATCACTGGATACTATCGTGTGCCGGTTGAACCTGGTCAGCAACGCGTGTCTTGGCATGTTCCGTTTGTACCGTCGATGCCGAATTTGCCAGTCTGCACGGCAGACCCCGTCGATCAATCGGATGTGCGAATTCGCTTCACCAACATACAGAAATTCGGCGCTCGTGCCGAAATGATTCTTGCAAGCCCTAGTAATGGCAAGGGCTCGATTCTGATCGCAATAAATATCGAGTCTCAGCCTGCTTGAGCGAATTTAGGTGGTAGGTTTATGGGGAGCTGTGCCTATGATCGGCAACCTCAACTAGGCTGGTTCTGAGCTGCGTTCAGGCGCACGACCAGCCTCCTACCTGTTTTCTTTTCTTCTGCGAAACGGCACCTTTGTGAAGACTCAACTCGAAACCAAATTGGCTCAATACGGCCAAGATCATTTGTTAAAATTTTGGGACGAGCTTGATCCCGACCAGCAAACACAATTGGCCGCTCAGATTGATGCGATCGATTTTGATTTAGTCCAGTCATTGATCAACAAAAAAGCCGCCGAGGGCTCTTCCGACGCAGAAGCGATGCGAGCTGAAGTGCCACCGGCGATCACGTTGGATGACTTCGCTGACAGTGCTTCTTACGATGCCGCAGCGGCGATCGGCAAGCAGGCGCTTGCCAACGGCGAGTTGGCGATGGTGTTGGTGGCTGGCGGACAGGGCAGTCGTTTGGGATTTGAGCATCCTAAAGGAATGTATCCCGTCGGGCCGGTGAGCGATGTTTCGCTGTATCAGATTCACTTTGAAAAAGTGATGGCCCGTGCAAAGCAGTTCGGCGCACCGGTACCGATGTACGTGATGACCAGCCCGCCGACGCACGAAGAGACGACGGCGTTTTTGAAAGAACATAAATTCTTCGGGATGAACCCGGACCATGTACGAATCTTTTGCCAAGGCGTGATGCCGGCGGTGGACGACGACGGGAAGTTGTTGTTGGCGGATAAAGATCGAATCTTCGTCAGCCCTAACGGCCACGGCGGAACGTTGGCTGGTTTGGTCGACAGTGGTTGTTTGCAGCACGCGCGTGAGTTGGGCGTGAAGCACTTGTTCTACGGGCAAGTCGACAACCCGTTGGTGCAGATTTGCGATCCGGCCTTGGTAGGTTATCACATTCAAAGCAATAGCCAGATGACTTCGCAAGTGGTTCGTAAAAACGATCCAGTGCAAAAGGTCGGCAATGTCGTCGAAGTCGATGGCAAAGTTCAAATCATCGAGTACTCCGATTTGCCCGAAGCGGCTGCTCGCCTGACCGGCGACGGTGGCAATCTCAAGTTATGGGCCGGCAGTATCGCCGTTCATGTTTTCGACTTGGCGTTTTTGGAGCAATCGAGCGGACAAGCGGAAACGTTGCCGTTTCATCGGGCTCGTAAAAAAGTACCGTTCGTCGACGACGCGGGCGCCGCGGTTTCTCCAGAGCAACCGAACGCGACGAAGTTTGAGCGATTCATTTTTGACTTGCTGCCGTTTGCTAAAAACGCGATCGTTTGCGAAGTGGATGCCAACGACGGTTTTTGTGCGCTTAAGAATGCTCCTCCTGCACCTTCGGAAACCGAAGCCCACGTGCGAGCCGCGATCAGTGACTTGCATACTCGATGGTTGACCGCTGCGGGCGTTGAAGTCGCCGCGGGCGTGAAAGTCGAATTGAGCCCGTTGTATGCGGTCGATGCGGAAGTCACGAAAGAGCGATTCGCAGCAGGGACCAAGATTTCTGAAGACACGTACTTCGGTCCTACTGAATAAACCCCTTTGCCCTTCTAGCCTTCTTCTTCCAAAGTAAAAAAAATGATCTACGCAACCATTATGGCCGGCGGCTCCGGCACTCGATTTTGGCCAGCCAGCCGTAAACTTTCTCCCAAGCAATTGCTGAATCTAACCGGCGAGCGTTCGATGATCCAATCGACTGCTGATCGGATGAAGGGCATGTGCGGCGGTGAGAACTTGTTGATCGTGACGAACAAGTTGCTGGTCGACTCGATTGCTCAGCAGCTTCCCGATGTGCCGCTGTCTTCGATCATCGGCGAACCGGCCAAGCGTGATACTGCTCCGTGTGTTGGTTTGGCAGCGGCGTTGGTCGCGGCCAAAGATCCTGAAGCGACGATGATCGTGATGCCGGCGGACCATGTGATTGGTCCCGTGGATGTGTTTCAAAATGCGTTGCAACACGCGGTGACGTTGGTGGACGACGATCCATCGCGGATTGTGACCTTTGGGATCAAACCTAGTTATCCGGCGGAAGTGTTTGGCTACATCGAAGCAGGCCAAGCGGTCGACGGTGCCGCGGTGCCGACGTTTGGGGTCAAGCGTTTTCGGGAGAAACCGGATGCGGCGACGGCGAAGCAGTTTTGTGACGCGGGCACGTTTTATTGGAACGCGGGGATCTTTGTCTGGAAAGCCAAAACGGTTTTGGACGCGCTCGAGCGGTTTGTTCCTGAGATGTACGCTCGTATTAAAGCGATCGCAGATTCGATCGGCACCGATCAATACGCTGAAACCCTCGAACGCGAGTTCACCGCGATCGAAGGAACTTCGGTGGATTATGCGATCATGGAACGTTACGAAAACGTGATGGTGGTTGAGGCTCCGTTTGAGTGGGATGACCTTGGCAACTGGACCGCAGTACCTCGACTGCAAGGCGAAGATGCTGAAGGCAATTGCATCGACGGTGAGTTTCTGGGGATCGATACGAAGAACTCGGTCGTTCGCAGTTGTGACGGTCACTTGATCGTGACGGTCGGCATGGAGGACTGCATTGTCGTTCATACGCCAGACGCGACGTTGGTGGCCCGGAAAGAAGACGAGGCGAAGATCAAAGAGGTGGTCAAGCAGCTTCAAGAACGCGGCATGGAAAAGTTCCTGTAGACGTTGGCGCGGCAATTAAAAGCGTTATGTAGCTGGATTCGC
>JALZWN010000289.1 GCA_023300235.1 Mariniblastus sp. | reverse complement strand
ACTTGGCAGGCCAACCAACAAGACCGCTCGACTTTGCTCAACTACCTAACGGGCATGAGCTCGATCGATACTTCGGCTGGATCCAATCGTCAGGCGGAAATGGCGTTCTGGATTAACGCTTACAACGCGATGACCATCGAGGGGATTCTGCAGCTGTATCCGACTCGAAGCATTAAGGATCATGCTCCTGACGCGAATGGATATAACATTTGGGATGATTTCAAATTGCCAGTAGGCGGTACGGAGTATTCACTGAACAATATCGAGCATCAAGTGCTTCGTAAGATGGGCGATCCAAGGATTCACTTTGCGATTGTTTGTGCGTCGAAAGGATGTCCGCAGTTGTCGCAGCGAGCTTACGCTGCAAGCTCGCTGGACCAGCAACTGAATTACAGTGCTCAGCTGTTCTTTCACACGCCGAGTAAGTTCGACTATAACTTGCAACAAGGGCAGTTTGGATTGTCGCCGATCATCCAGTGGTTTGGCGAGGACTTTGGTCGCAACGATCAGGAACGCTTACGGTACTTGTCTCAGTTCATGCCTGCCGATGCGGGACAGTTTGCCGCGAACGGATCGCCGACGATTAACTACTTGGATTACGACTGGAGTTTGAATCTGGCTCCGCAACAGGTAGCCGCGCCGAGCCAAAACGTCATCGCGGTGCAAAGTTTACGACCGCAGCAGGCAGTGTCCGGCCAGGATTTCCCTAGCCAGAACGTTCAGATTTTGGACGCTCAGGGCCGGAGCGTGCAGAGTCAGATTTGGTCGGCCCCAAGTTGGCAAGGCCAGAGCTTTTCGGGACAAACGTTTACTAGCCAAACTTCCCAAAGCCCAGCCGCCCAAGGGTCCGGAATTCGGGGGCAAGTAGAGGGTGGCCGACGGACTCGTCCGCGAGGAGGTTGTGGTGGTCACGGTGGCCGCCGACCGCAGGCTGCGGCTTATGGCTACGGCGGCGTGCCGGTGCAGTAAGTTTGGTGGGCCTCGGCTTTTTAAGTGCCGGGGTCCTGGATGATGAAATTTAGAAATGTTGCTCGCCTCGGATGGTTTCATCTGGGGCGAAGTTAATTTGATTGAGCGTTTTTTGGGCCTTTCACTCTGAGCTACGGTGGTCGACGCGATCTGGGGTGAGGGTAACCACGGATGGACACCGATAGACACGGATTTCTGCGCGCACATTCGTGTCTGTCAGTGTTCATCGGTGGTTTTGAAGTTTTCCTTTGCCGGCTCCGCCTTCCGGATCGTCGTTAAGCTCTGCTGCTAAATTCTTCGAAGGCCCCATCGAAGAAGGTGGCGGATTTATGATGGCGTTTCATTCACGCGGTGGTGTTGTGCGATACCTGCGGCGGGTAGATAATCGAAAGAAATAGCGAAGTTGCGGTCGTAGGCGGATTTTGGCATCAAAATAAAATTGCTCAATCTCGCGAACAAACGAACCTGGGTTTCCTCCGTACAGCAAACGGGAATTTTTAGTATAATCCGGCGAACTCGTTGTTAGACTTCGAGGTCCGGTCGTACAAAGACGATGTCTCATCCAAACCCAGCTCAACTCTCTTAACAAAAAACGACTCGTGGAAGATCGCAAACGCAGCCAACAAGTTGAAGAAGAAATCGCCATCATCGTCCGGGTTGTGTTCCCCTCGGATCCGGTTGAATTGTCGCCGCTTGATGAAATTCAAGGCCTCGCCGAAACCGCTGGTGCGATCGTTGTCTGCGGGATGGTGCAGCGCCGTGACAAACCCGACAACACTGCTTACCTAGGCAAAGGTAAGGTTGCCGAGTTGGTAGAACTGGTCGAATTCCACGCGGCGGATTTTGTGATCTTCGATAACGAACTCAGCCCCGCCCAAAACCGAAACCTCGAAGTCGCCACGGGTGTTAAAGTGCTTGACCGCACCGAGCTGATTTTGGACATCTTTGCCACCCATGCACAAACCTATGAATCGCGTCTGGCCGTCGAACTGGCTCAGCTGGAATACTCGTTGCCGCGATTGAAGCGGATGTGGACTCACCTGTCCCGGATGAAAATGGGCGTCGGCATGCGTGGTCCTGGTGAGAAACAGCTGGAAACCGACCGGCGGCTCGCGACCAAACGTATTCACGATCTTAAAGCGGAGATCAGTAAAGTCGAAAAACGCAAGGAGCGGCAAGTTGCTTCGCGCCGCGGTTCGATGACGGTTTCGTTGGTGGGCTACACCAACGCCGGTAAAAGCACTTTGATGAACTCACTGACCGATGCGAAAGTGCTGGCCGAAGACAAATTGTTTGCCACCTTGGACACGCGAACTCGTCGCTGGACGCTGCCCAGCTGGGGGCCTGTTTTGCTTTCGGATACCGTTGGTTTTATTCGCGATCTGCCGCACGGTTTGATCGCGAGTTTTAAAGCGACGCTCGAAGAAACGCGGCAGGCCGATCTGTTGTTGCACGTGGCCGACGCCAGTAACCCGCGAGTGGCCGAGCAAATCAGCAGCGTGTACGAGGTTTTGCAAGAGTTGGGCATCGAGGAAAAAGACACGTTGTTGGTTTTGAACAAAATCGATCAAGTCGACAACGTGGCGACCTACGATTCGGTTTTGAATCGCTATCCGAACGCAGTGCCGGTGAGTGCCAAAACCAAAGATGGTTTTGAGCGGCTTCACTCGGTCGTCAGCGACGCGCTTAGTCGCTCGTTCCAGGACGTGGATATTGAGATGAGCGTGACCAACGGAAAGCTGTTGGCTTACATCGCGGCCAAAGGCGAAATCATTTCGACGCAGTATTCCGAGGACCAAGTTACGGTCCACTGCAAGCTTCCGCAAAAGTATCTTGGCCGGATCGATCCGACGGACGTGATCGTGACGCCTCACAACCCGTCGGTTTGGCCAGAAGCGGCTGTCAAAGCGGAAGCGGCCAGACCGCGGATCTCTGATAAGGCTCTCGACGCCAACCCAGAACCGGATGACCAACCATTCGAAGCGATTTTGACGCCCACCGATCCGTCCGCCTCTGATCCTTCACCGCCGACGGATTCCCAGTGAAGCGTACCATCGCCGACAAACGTATTATCTTGACCGGCGCATCAAGCGGTATTGGTTGGCATCTGGCGCTGCAGTTAGCGGCCGAAGGTGCCCAAGTGATCGCCAATGCGAGACGAGCGGATCGGCTGGGCGAGTTGGTTGATGCCTTCAAGGCCAAGCAATCTGCAAGCGGGGCGGCGGGATCCGGTTCTATCGTCCCTGTCACGGGGGATGTTTGTGATCGCGAATTGCAGCGTCAGTTGGTTGAAGCTTGCGTTGGCGAGTTTGGCGGGGTGGACATGTTGATCAACAACGCTGGTATTGGAGCGATGGGCCGGTTTGATGAAGCGGACGACGATCGGATGCGAAAAGTGTTTGACGTGAACTTTTTTGCCATCGCTGAATTGACTCGTCTGGCATTGCCAAAGTTAAAGCTCGGCAACGATTCGTTGATCGTCAACATGAGCAGTATTTTGGCTCATCGCGCGGCACCGTTGAAGAGTGAATACTGTGCGAGCAAGTTTGCGTTGCATGGGTTTAGCGATTCGATCCGAGCCGAGTTGGCCAAGGACGACGTGGGTATGTTATTGGTGAGCCCGAGTACGACTGACAGCGAGTTTTTTGATTCGGCGATTGAAGACCAGACGGGTAAGAATTGGAAAAAACGCGGATCGATGCTGCCCGAAGTCGTGGCTGCAAAAACGATTCGAGCGATTCGCAAACGCAAGCACGAGATTATTTTGACGCACGGCGGTCGGTTTCTTGTTTGGCTTGATCGGATTGTTCCGGGCGTCGCGAATCGGATGATGGCTCGTTACGGCAACTGAAGGTTTGGCCGTGGTTGCGATCGTGGCGGTTTTCGTGGGCCAACCGTGGTTGTCGTCAGAACGGCACTTGCTTTAGATTTATCAACTGCAATGGCAGGGTGCCATGCTTCATGCGAACTGACATCCTGGTTGCTGCATTTCGACGCAGGCATGCTCACGCCACGTTAGTCGTTGTCTTAAGCTTCGCGTGAGCATGTTCGTGACAGACGCAGTGACCACTGCGTTTAAAGCGTGAATAAGGCGTGAATAAGGCGTGAATATGGCCCTCACTTTTATCTTGGGTAACTCAACCTCTGGCGGAGTTTCCCGCGGACTCAGCCGACGCCCAGGTCCCAAACTCAAACACACATCAGAGGTTAAAGTAAAAGTGCCGCTTGCTGTCGCCAAAACGGCTAAAAGTCGCCAGCATGGATGTTGCGATCGGAATACTGCTGCGCTGACACGCGAAATGGCCGGTAAACAATAACGCTCTACGGGCAATTTCGGCTTTCAAATTTTCGCGAACTCGAAAATAATGTCGACTGTCAGGAATCACGGGTAAAGTAACTTCTACCCTGGCCGATTTTCACTTTTAACCGACCAAAGCCAAATCATGTCCGACAACCGTCAGATCAAAATTTTTGATACCACTCTTCGCGACGGAGAGCAGTCTCCCGGGGCAAGCATGAACTTGGTGGAGAAGCTGGAAATTGCACAGGCTCTGATCGATCTTGGCGTGAACGTAATCGAAGCCGGTTTCCCGATCGCCTCGCCGGGCGACTTCGAAGCGGTGCAGCAGATCGCATCGAACTTTCGCGGCGCCGAGATCTGTGGTTTGGCTCGGTCTAACGAGCGGGATATCGATCGAGCATGGGAGGCGTTGAAAGGCGCCCACGATCCGCGGATCCATGTGTTTCTTGCCACGAGTGCGATTCACCGCGAATTCAAATTGAAGATGTCGCCGGACGAAATTATCGAACGCGCGGTCGCGGGTGTCAAACGAGCCAAAGGTTACTGCGACAACATCGAGTTTTCCCCTGAGGATGCCGCGCGGACGGAGATTGATTTTCTCTGCCGAGTTGTCGAAGCGGTTGTCGATGCGGGTGCCACCACGGTGAATATTCCGGACACCGTCGGCTATGCGACGCCCGAGCAAATGGGCAAAGTGATCGACTCGTTGGTCAACCGAGTGCCGAACATGGACAAGGCGGTCATCAGCGTTCACTGTCATAATGATCTTGGACTCGCCGTTGCTAACAGTCTGGCCGCGATCGATAACGGAGCGGGACAGATCGAATGCACGATCAACGGGATTGGCGAACGAGCTGGAAACGCGTCGCTTGAGGAAGTCGTGATGGCGATTCGTACTCGCAACGATGCGTACAAATACGAAACTTCGATTAACACTCAGCGTTTGGTTCCGACCAGCCGTTTGGTTTCGACTGTGACTGGTTTGCACGTTCAGCGTAACAAAGCCATCGTCGGTCGCAACGCGTTTGCTCATGAGGCCGGCATCCACCAAGATGGCATGCTGAAGGAACGCAGCACCTACGAAATCATGCGTCCCGAGGACGTTGGTTTTGCCAACACCGATCTCGTTTTGGGCAAGCACAGCGGTCGAGCTGCGCTTGCGGACCGAGCCAAAACACTTGGCTTTACACTTAGTGGCGAACAGTTGCAAAGCGTTTTCATCGAGTTCAAGAAGTTGGCCGATCGCAAGAAAGACATTTACGACGGCGACATTGCTTCGTTGATCGAGATGGAGATTTTGGGTGCGACGGAGAAGGAATGGGCGTTGGTCAGTTACAACGTCGACATTAACTTTGGTCAAACGCCGAAGATTTCGGTGACGCTGTCTCGGGGTGACGAAGAAAAGTCAGTCCAGCTTGCGGATGGTTCGGGGGCGATTGATGCGGCGTTTTTGGCAGTGGAAAAGATCACCGGCATTGGTTTGACTTGCAAAGAGTATTCGGTCCGCAGTACTTCGTTGGGCCATGATGCCGTCGGTGAAGTGAGCTTGCAAGCGGAATACGAAGGCAAGACCTACCGTGGTCGTGCTGCCACGACCGATTGCGTGGAGGCGTCGATCATCGCGATCTTGAACGCTACTAACCGGGCGATCGTCGCCAACCGGTAGGTGTAGCCCGTGGTGGTTGGGTTTGTCGATTTAGCGGTATTTTAAAAAAACGTGTAGGCCTGTTTTGGTACAACAAAACCGTAGCGATGGCCGGCGATCGCAATCACGACTCAATAAAATCATCAAGCCGGCTAGGAAGGCAGTTCAGGGGTGATCAAAACGATGGCTTGTCAAGCAAGTGGGACGATCATGAGGTTTGTTTGCAAACTGGTTTTTAGACGCTTCCTGTAATTTAGTGACAAGATCTCGTACACAGTGTCTTGAGTGTCAGCACCTGACCGAGTCGGTGAACCAGCCCAACTTTAAGTCTGCTGTTTTGCGTCCCGGCGAAACTTACAAGAAGACCACGGTTTATCGTTTTTCGGTTGAGTAGTCGACGGTTTTGATTATCGCGGGGAAAACGCGAACTCGACGGCAACCATTACTAACAGCCCTGCCAGTAATGTGTAGGCGACGCCGGGGTTGGTCAGCGATGGGTTTACAAGAAAATCTTTAACTGATCCAAGGCAATGCCAGAGGTAAAATCCAGTACAGGACGCGATCGCTCCAAAGGCGAGCAACGTCCAGATGGGCGATCCGTGCTGTAACATATCGCCACAATCGCCCGCGCGATCAATTACTCCAAAACCGATGTAAGCCCCGTTGGCCAGTAAGCAAAACCCGGCAAAGAACAACGCCGTATTGCGTGTGAATTGGTAGCGTTTTGGGATTGTTAGCCCGATGGCGAGTGGTAATAAGCAGCCGAGTATCGGACCTGCCCAGACGACTAACAGCGGGTTTGGATTCGGTGATACATCTGTTCGAGAAATCGTCAGCGGGTGTAACACGACTCGTTCGATCTGTCCGCCGGAAGCCATCGCGCCGATCACATGGCCTAGTTCGTGTGTCGCCATCATCGCGAACCAGCTGAGTGCGATGATGGAAAACGAAAAGACGACTTGGTGAAATCGGTCCATCTCAAGTCGTCCTTTATAAGAAGTAGTTTTGCGCCGTGCCCGTCGGGTTGCTAGGCGGCGGCGAGGGCCACCGTCCTATTCTGTTGGCTTCCAAGGCTTTGGGCCATTTTGTTTTTGACGCAAGAACTTAGCGTCAACCGTTTTGTACCAAGCATGCAAATCGGCGGTCAATTGCTTGGTGAGCTCTGGTTGCTCTGAAGACAGATCCTTGAGCTCGCCGATGTCGTCTTTCAAGTTGTACAAATGCACTCGACCGTCTTCGTATCGTTCGACCAATTTGTAGTCGCCAAGTCGGATTGCACCGCCGGGCATGCCACCTTGGTTGCTGTAATGCGGGTAGTGCCAGTACAAAGCATCTCGATCGAGCGGTTTACCTTCGAGAGCCGGACGCAAATCCAAGCCGTCGATTTCGTGTTTGATATCGACGTTTGCCGCCTTCACGACGGTCGGAAACAAATCGATCGAACAAATCATTGCGTCGCTTATTGAACCCGCTTTGGTGACGCCGGGATAGCGAACGATCCAAGGTTCGCGAATGCCGCCTTCGTAGATCCAGCCTTTTCCGCCGCGCAGTGGAAGGTTGCTGGTCGGCGAGCCTTCGCTGGTTGAGAGTCCGCCGTTGTCGGAGGTGAAGATTACGATCGTGTTGTCGGCCAATCCGGAGTCTTCGAGTTGCTTAAGCACTTTGCCGACCGCTTCGTCCATTGCTTCGACCATCGCCGCGTAGACAGGGTTGTTTTGAAGGATGCGAACTTTTCGCTGCTTCTTCCGGGGCAGCACCTGTTCTTCAGTCGCAAACTCTTCTCCCTTGATCGTCTTTGCCTTGGCTTTGTATTTTTCTTCCAAGTCCGGCCGGCCCATTAGTGGAGTGTGTACGGAGTAAAACGAAAGGTAGGCGAGGAATGGTTTGTCTTGTTCGCCGTTAGTTTTAATGAAAGATGCCGTTTCACGAGCCAATCGATCGGGCAGGTGGTCGCCGGCGGGGCTGTCTGGTTTGAGTTGTGGATTTTCGAAGGGGCTAAAATATCGGTTGCCCGTGTAGGGACCACCTCGATTGTAGCCGCCCATGTTGATGTCAAAACCAAAGTTTTGCGGATAGTGTGATTCCTTTTCGCCGAGATGCCATTTGCCAGCGAAGAACGTCGCGTAGCCTTTCTCTTTTAGGGCACGCGGTATGGTGACTTCGTCTAACGGCATGTTGCTGCTCAGTTCTGCGGGCTTAAACTTTCCAGCGAGCTTGCCGGAAAAAAAGTTCGTCGCTTTAACTCGGGTCGGGTACTTCCCTGTCATCAAGCTATACCTGGTCGGAGAGCAAACGGGGTTGGCGGCGTAGCCGTCGGTGAAGCGCATGCCGGTGGTGGCAAAGCGATCGATGTTCGGTGTTTCGTAAAAACAGTTCGGGTTGTTCGCTCCAATGTCCATGTAGCCTAAATCGTCGACCAAAAAGACGACTACGTTTGGAGGTTTGACGGGATCTTGCGGAGCCGGTTTGGCAAGCAAAGTTGCTGTCGATATCAAGCAAAACGAAACCGCGATCGCGGACTGAAAAAATCTGTTCATACTGTTCCAACATTCTCTTGGTCTAAAACAAAAGGCAACTGGCTGTTTTGTGGTTCGCCAGTATCCGCATAATACTTTAACCCGCGAACTGCTCCAAGGTTACGGTCTTCGGCAGGGGGGAAACTGTTTTGGAGCGTAAGAAGTCCCTATAATTGTTAGTTCGACGCGTTAGTGAGGAGCCGGTGGGGATCTTCGCTTACGGGTTTGTTGATTTAATAGTTTTGGGCGAAGCCTAAACAATGTGGTGATGGGCTTCCAGCCTGTCATGGGCGCAGGCAGTCTGGAATTCATTCTAGTAGACGGCTTTGTTGACAAAGTTAACAAGCCCTTACGCGTCGGGTTGCCATTTACTTTTGCTTACGCTCGGTTCCTTGCCAATAGGTCGCAACGCGTCTGGCGGCCACGACACCCAGGTTCAAAACTGATTGGCCCTATCGTTGGTTAGGTAGAACCAGTGTGATTGGGGCGTTTGACGCGTCGTCGATTTAGGGGCGACAGGTGGCTCTGAAACACCAGAAGCAAACAAAAAAAAGGACGAGCAAAAATGCTCGTCCTTCGTTTGTTCTAGCTCTTTGTTCAAGCGAATTGATGTTGTTAGCAAAACGCCGACTACGAGCCGTTGCTGATCCGGTCGGTCTTTAGATGGTCAGCGACGCGGAACGCAATCTCCATGGCCTGATCGTAATTCAAACGCGGGTCGACTTGGCTTTTGTAAGCTCGCTCCAAATCAGGTTCGCCCAGATTCTTCGCACCGCCGATACACTCGGTCACGTTATCGCCGGTCAGTTCAAGATGAACACCACCTAAAATCGAACCGCACTTCGCATGAATCTTAAAGCTCTGTTCGAGTTCGCCAGCGATCTTGTCGAAGCTGCGAGTTTTGATGCCCGAGTTCGTTGCAAACGTATTACCGTGCATCGGATCGCTAACAAACAGAACCTTTTGCTCGGCTTCCTGGATCGCTTCGATGATCGGCGGCAAGCACTCACCGACTTGTTCATCGCCGAAGCGATGAATCAACGTGATGCGTCCCGGTTCGTTCTTTGGATTCAAAACCTTCACGAGTTCAACCAATTCAGCTGGAATGAACTTTGGTCCGACTTTGATACCGACGGGGTTTTCGATACCTTTGAAGTATTCGACGTGAGCGCCATCAAGATGGCGAGTCCGGTAGCCGATCCACGGCAAGTGGGTGCTCAAGTTGTACCAGCCGTCGCGACGAGGAACTTGGCGAGTCTGAGCTTGCTCGTAGCCGAGGTGCAGGCCTTCGTGAGAAGTAAAGAAGTCGATTGATTTGCTTTCGGCAATCGAGTTTCCCAAAACCGCTTCCATGAAGTTCAATGATGATCGAATCGAGTCAATCATCTCGTTGTACTGTTCGGATCGGGAAGAGCTGGATGCAAAATCCAAGTCCCAGTTTTCGGGGTGGTGCATGTCTGCAAAACCGCCGACGCTAAGTCCACGAATGAAGTTCAACGTCAACGCAGCTCGCTCGTATCCCCGCAGCAACAATTCTGGATTGGGCGTACGGTCTGCTTCGGTGAAACCGACTCGGTTGACGATGTCGCCGCGGTAAACTGGCAGCGTTACGCCGTCGCGAGTTTCGGTGTCGTTGGATCGTGGTTTTGCGTATTGACCGGCGATACGACCGACGCGGACGACTTTCTTTTGCGATCCGTGGATCAGCACAAAGCTCATTTGCATTAGAACTTTTAGGTTCCGCACGATCGAGTCGGTTTCGCAGTCGTCTAGGTTTTCGGAGCAATCACCGCCTTGCAGCAAGAAGGCTTTTCCTTCGGCGGCTTCGGCGAGTTGTTCTTTTAGGCTTTCGATTTCCCAGCTTGTCACCAACGGTGGCAGCTTAGCCAGTCGATCCAACGCTCCTTGTAGCTGTTCTTTGTCGAGGTAGGTTGGTTGTTGTAGTACCGTTTTGGATTGCCACGATTTTGGCGACCATTGAGTTGACATGGATTTGCGTTGCTAAAAGCTTAAAAGGTTTGTAAATCAAATTTGTTTTTACAGGATCGTCTGAGTGGGCAAAGGGTTGTAATGCCGTGCCGGACGAGGTTTGAGTTTTGGCGTTTTTTCGGTTTCGAAAAGGTCCCATGTTAGTCGTTCAGAGTAATTCTGCCATGCGGAGTTCGCTCGGGATACCAAGTTTTTCCTCAAGGCCAGTTTCCCCAATCGGCACGCGATTATCTATAAATCGCTGGTTTCACGGGGCATCGAGAGGTCGCTCCCAGTGAATTGCTCGGATTTCCCTAGCGTCGGGCCTTTAGGCCAATCGGTGCGTAGTTCTGAACGTACCATTTTTGGTAGGCTTGCTCGGAATAACCGAAATCCTGCCCGGTGATTTTTTTCAGGGCGGCAAGTATTGCTTCGTTGTTGAAATCTGCGAATGCCGCCTTTTGACCGCCGAACTGAAATCCTTCGCCGCCTGCGTTGCCTTGAACCCGCTGGGCTCCTGTATTGTTTTTCGCCACTTGGGTTTGATGTTTGGTCCGAAGGGCTTTCGCCAAAGCCAAGATCGCGTTGGTCGATTTTAGCTCGCCCAAAGCATAACCGGCGCGCTGAACGGTCCCATTGTTTTTGCTCACAAGAAACTTAGTCAAAAAAGTTGCAATTTGCTTCTTGTTAAAGTCATCTTGCTGCAAGTAGTCCAGCGAGATGTCGGATCTGTCGTCCATGAACGCAGTGATCAAACCTGAGATTGCGGCCGAAGTGGTCGGTCGAGCGGCAGCAAATACTTCCGTGTAAACCGATCGCAGTTCCGTATCTTTCGAATCCGAATAGGTTTGATAGATGTGCGGCATCAGTTGCGGATCGGCGATCGCTACGAGACTGTTGACGGCTTCGAGTCTCGACATCCGTCGTAAGTTTTTTCGCCAAGCACTGAATTTCTTTTTCTTAGCGTTTAGTTCGTCTTCAGCTTGTTGTACTTTTGTTTGAGTCGTTTGGTGCAGATTCGAGTTCCAGCGTGGGCCTCGGCGAGTGTACCCTTGGGTTGACCAAAATTGATCTTCGTCGACCCAACGGTTTTCATCTTTAAGAAAGACGTAGTTTAGCTTTTTGCGAGTCAGTCGATCGTCTGGTTCAAAAACGAGGATCCGTTTGCGGTGGAACATGATCTGGTTTTTAAAGCGAGACCGTCCTCGTTCTTGTTCTTCGCACCAGGTGACCATGTCGCGGTGGCCTTGGGCGTTGTCGTTCATTTCGTCGATGGCGGCATTGTAGCGCCGAGCGACGTCGTCGAGTTTTACAACTTTGTCAATTAACTTCTGGTCGATCAACATCGTTTCACCGGCGATTGATTTGAAAGTGACCGGTTCCGTTTTCGCGGCTGGGGTTTCTCCAATCAGTCCCTTCAAAATCGCTCCCGAGTTCATCAGCAGTTGATCTTGAATCTTTAACGTCTGTCGATCTAATCCGCCGTTGTCTTGTGCGGAAATCACGCGGGTGGTGCCGACGAATCCGACCAGAAGCAAAGCCGCCGGTAGCAGACAAACGATTGTTGTTCGATGATTCATTGAATGATCCTCGCGGCCATAAATTCGAGTGCAAGCTTCAATCTTAGTTGACCACGTAAGATTGGAACGTTCCTTGCGACAAGTCGATCGACTTACCGTCGCGCTTGCACTGGTTGGATGACTTAGTGCTTGTCCCCACGCTTCACGGCCAAGCAAAAAATGCGTCGCTGAGAAATTCGTGGGATGAGCACTTAAGAGTATTATCGCTTTTGATCGGCCAAAAGGCTAGAATAGAATCGTAAGGCTGCGAAAACTCCGGAAAAAGCGATAAATCTCAATGGCACAGATCAGCCAAAACCAATTGGCCAAACTTTTCCAACGCTTGGCAACCAGCTACCGTGCTGGCATCGACCTGCGTTCCTCGGTCCAACGAGAGAGTCGGTCGGGTAGCCCAGTTTACCAACAAAAAATGAAGCGAGTCGCGAAGGCACTCGATGGCGGTGGTTCACTGGCAAAAGCGATGGCGGGTACCAAAGGTTATTTCCCTGAGTTAGTCGTGTCAGTTGTCAAAGCGGGCGAGGTGGGCGGGCGGTTGGACGACTCGTTTGCTCGGCTGGGTAAGCACTACAAAGACCTGGTCGCGTTTCGAAACAGTTTTCTTCGCGCGATCGCTTGGCCGGCGTTTGAGCTGTTGTTTGCCGTGGGGATCGTGGGGGTCCTGATGGCGATTTGCGATTGGATTTTCACGTCGCTAGAAAAACAAACGATCAACTGGTTTTGGATGGGCAGCACGGTTGGTAACGTGGTTGCCTATTACGTGTTGGCGGGGATGTTGTTTACGGCAATTGGATTGTCGATTTTTGGAACGGTTCGCGGCTGGTTCGGAACCTCGCCGCTGAGGTTTGCGATGCGGATCCCGTTGGTCGGAAGTGCCATCCGCAATCTGGCGTTGTCTCGTTTTGCTTGGACGATGTCAGTTGCGGAGAACGCAGGAATGAATGCGTTGGACATTGCTGATCTTTCGTTGAGGTCGACGGAGAATATTTATTACACGCAACTCGGTCCGGAGGTGAAAGATTCGTTGCAGGCTGGTCAACAGTTTTACCCGACGTTTTTGAGCACGGATGCGTTTCCTGATGAGCTGTTGATGCAGATCGAAATTGGCGAGACCGCTGGAGAACTATCGGAGTCGATGGCGATTGCGTCGGAAGAGTTTCAGCGTAAAGCGGAAGCGAACTTGCATGCGATCGGAAAGATCGGCATGGTGCTGATGATGTTGTTGGCTGCGGGTACGGTAGCGTTTATCGCGATCTTCGGAATGTTTCAGTACACGAACTTCATTCAAGACATGGCCAAGCCAGGCGCGTTTAGATAACGGGTTGTCCGGCAACTTTTTTGAGCGATCCATGTTCAGGTTTGTCGCGAAGTATCGGGATGAGCACTAAGTGCTTTTGGGTGGCGGCCGGCCAATCTAGATCTGTATTTGCAACGTCGTGCGGCATGGCTGTGGTTCGTACTCAATGCCAATCAACGCGGTAGCATCGTATGGTCGTCGTGAAGGCAGTCCGGCCATTTTCTCCGAGGCGTTAATTTTTTTGGCATTTCCTTGGGATTTCAACGTTTGCTGGCATTTTTAATAGTCGGCCCGCCGGAAAAAAATTGCCTGTTTCTGTCGTGAATCAAGCTCACCTTATGGAATGCTGTATTGGTTGCTATCATCCTGCCTTTTTGGAACTCGAACCAAGCGAGTTTAGGGGCCAGTTAGTTTTGTGAGAGACATTCGCTCATGTGGAGCCGAAGACCATTTTTACAGCGAACATTGTTTTGCCGGAGCGACGTATCGGCTCGCGAGTTGGAAACCAGGAGAACGAAGTGAATCAAGCAGCAAGAGAATCTACCTACGCAGCACAAGACCTCAACACTTATTCAGGAATATCAGATTACTACGACGTTTTAATGACCAATGGTTATTACAACTACGACGAGATCACGCGCGATCTGACAGAGATAATTGGTGCAAGGCAACGTGTTTTGGAACTGGGCGTTGGGACCGGATTGGTTGCTGAAGGCTTGCTCAAACAAAACCCAAAATTGTCGCTGACAGGTTTGGATAATACAGAATCGATGCTGGCCCAAGCCAAAGATCGATTGGCTGAAAAAATTCAATACGAACTGCAAGATGTCACCACTTTGTCGCTCGGCCGAACCTTTGAAGCGTCGTTTTCGGTAGGCGGTTGTTGGTACTTCATTGACTTGGGCGAACGGCTAGATTTTTGCAGTCACATTGATGATCGGAAGACTTGTGAGAAAAGCCTGCGGCGCGTGGTCGAGCATCTTGAGCCGGGCGGTGTATTGGCTTTGGCTCTACAGGATCCCCACACCGATTACTCGAAACCGTTGACCGATGAACTGACTTATTCTCAAGCCATTCATAACGAGGGCGACGGGCTGTTTACCAAACAGTACACGTTCACTAAACAGAACGAAGTCGTGGCGGAGCAATTTTATCGTTACCTTGTCATTCCCGACCAAGAGATTCACGACTTCTTTGGTGAATTGGGATGCAAGCCACTTGGGCTGAATTCAACCCGCAAGTTTTTTACTTATCAAAAGCAATAAGACGGTGACAGAAACAAAACCCTCCCTCTACTTCGTTGGCTTGGGGAACATGGGAAACCCCATGGTCGCCAACCTGCTCAAAGCAGGCTACGCCGTAACCGTATTTGATCTATCCAAAGCGAAAGCCGAAAACCTTTTGGTGCTGGGCGCTAATTGGTCGGCGAGCCTCACCGATGGCTTGGCTCAGGCGGACGTTGTGTTCACATCGCTTCCCGGTCCTAACCAAGCCGCAGAAGTGTACCAGGGGGACAAAGGGCTGCTTGCTCACGCAAAACTCGGCACCACTTTTGTTGATACAACCACCAGTTCGGTGGAGCTTGCGGTTGAGATTGCCGAACACGCCAAGCAACGCGGGCTCAATTTCATTGAAGCGCCGATCACCAACGCGATTGATGGTGCTGCGCGCGGTGAGTTGGCCTTTTTTATTGGTGGAGACGCCGATTGTTTTGCCAAAAGCAAACCGATCTTTGAAGTGTTGGGAACGGACTTCTTCTTCACCGGTAAGCATGGAAACGGAGCCACCACGAAGCTGATCACAAATTTGCTTTGGTTTATCAATGCGGCTGCCATTGGTGAAGCGTTGATGATCGGAGCGCAGGCAGACATTCCTTTGGAAACCATCGCTGCGGCCATTCGTACCAGTGCCGGTAACAGCTGGGTGGCGGAGCACGATATCGATTCAATCTTTGCCGGGCACTACGACCCAAGCTTTAGTTTGGAGTTGTGCTGCAAGGACTTGCGTTTGGTTCACGAAATCGCAGATGGGCAAGGGCTTCCGCTTACTCTGGGTTCGGTCGCAAGATCGATGTTCGAACAAGCGAAAGAAAAGTATGGCGCTGATGCGCCAGAGCTTTCGGTGGCTCGACTGGTCGAAGAGAAAATGGGCGTTCTGCTTCGGCCTCAACCGTCGCCAGCGGCTGAGCAAGACGATTCGAAGATCGATGCCAAGGCCAAGACCAATTCGGGCTCCAGTCAATCAGAGTTGATGGCGGAAGCTCACAAGCATATGCCGCAGGGCGTTGCGGAAAACTACCGCTACTGGGGTGACGATCGGACGGTTTTTGTCGATCGCGCTAAGGGTTGTGAGTTCGTTGACACCGACGGCAAGACCTACGTCGATTTTCGGTTAGGGTATGGCCCGATTATTTTGGGTTACGGAGACGATCGTGTTGATCAGGCGGTCGTTTCTCAGATTCAGCGAGGCGGAACGCTTACCGGTTTCGCCACCGCACTTGATACTGAAGTGGTCAAACAAATTAAAGCGTTGTGCCCTCAAGTTGAAAAAGTACGTTTTGCCAATTCAGGGACCGAAGCTGTGATGGGGGCGGTGCGTACCGCGCGTGGGTTTACGGGCCGAGACCGTGTGGTCACTTTCGAAGGCGGATTCCATGGTCTGTATGACGAAATGATGTGGAAGTCCGATGTTGAAAATTGGGATGCGAAAGATGTGCCACCGGCGATCATTCCTTTTGGAGGCGGCATCCCTCACAAGACTAGAGACCTAGTGGATCTGCTTCCGCTTAATAGTTTTGAGGCTTTGGAGAATCAGTTTGCCAAGTACGGTGAGCAACTGGCTTGTGTTGTTTTGGAACCGATCATTGGAAACTGCGGAAGCATTTCGGCGACTCAAGAGTGGTTGCAGCGTCTTCGTGATCTGTGCACCGAACACGGAACGTTGTTGGTGATTGACGAAGTTAAAACAGGATTTCGAGTAGCCAAAGGTGGTGCGCAGCAGCGGTACGGAATTTATGCGGACCTGAGCACGTACGCCAAGGCGATCGGTAATGGCTACGCCGTTGCTGCCTTCGGTGGCCGGCAAGACGTGATGGATTCAATTGGCTCTAACCAAGGTGGCGTTGTCCACGGCGGCACGTATACCGGAAACTTAGTTGGTCTAGCTGCCGCTCATGCAACGCTCGATATTCTCACTCACACTGATGCGTTGAAAACCGTTGATCGAGCAGGTGACGACATTCAGGAAGTGCTTGGGCGCGTCTTTACCAACGCGGGAATCGAACATTGCTTTGCTGGCCCGCCGGCCATGTTTGGCATCCATTTTTCGGCGACTGTGCCAACGAACTACCGCGATTGGAAACGAACCGACAGCAAGCTCTATGAAGCGTTCGCATGGAACCTGATCGATGCTGGCGTGATGCTTGAGCCGGACTCGCGCGAGCCGTGGTTCATCTGTGAAGCTCATCAAAACATGGACTTAGGTTGGCTTGAAGATGTCGCTACTCAAGCGATGAAACGGTCTCAGAACGCTCAATCGTAGTTTTTTGACGAATCAGTGGTTGGGTGATCGGAATGCCAGCAAGCGTCGCGCGCGGGGATGGCCGTAACGCCGATATCGCTTGAATTCGATAAGCTAAACGTCGAAAGAAGCTGTTGATCGTTTGGCGGTTGCGATTAAATACGGTCGGACAGCAATTGGTGGAAGACGCCGAAAACTGATCTCCGGCTGCCGATTCTGTTAGCGAGTGTACCAATCGTTCACGCCGAAACAGAACGTGCGTTGACCGAAATGGGGTGCAGGGTCAGCGTTTAACGGTTTTGCCGGATTTGACGAGCAAAAAGCTGGTGATTTGTTTGGGGTTTTGTTGTATTTGCTCGTTCAAAACCTACTCTTCTGGACTGTCGCAAAGTGTTTTGTGCCGGAGATGTAAGTCCACTAACAGCAAACGATTCAGTTCCATGGCTGCTTTATCAACCAGCTCGAAAACTTCTTGGTCTTTAGTCAATTTATCTGAAGACGCTAATCTTGAAGAGTTTCCAGTCGTAGTACCCTTCATGCTTGGTCGGCGTGAGAGTGCGGATTTGACTTTGGATTGCATCAGCGCTTCTGGAAAGCACGCTGAGCTTGTGGTCAAGCACGATCAGCTGTGGATTAATGACCTTGGCAGCACCAACGGTTCGTTCGTCAATGGCGTTCGGATATTAGAATCAACTGAGCTAAAGGAGGACGATATCGTCCAATTCGGTTCTTTGGTTTTTAAGGTCGACTGCAAGTGCGATCGGTCGGCCGGCACACGATTGGCAATGCAGACCATTGAGTCTGATGTTTTAGAATTAGCTCAGGGACGCTTCGCTCGTTTATTGCGAGTTGGCGTGGTGCCGTTTTTTCAGCCAGTTTTCGATCTGACAGGCGACGTGCCTCGGCTTGTCGGATATGAAGTACTTGGTCGTGGGCGTTTGCCTGGTCTTTGTACTCCGAGCGAAATGTTTGCCGCGGCCAAGGAGATGGAAAAAACCGCAGAGTTGAGCGAGTCGTTGCGGAAACATGGAATCGAAGTCGCCGATGTAAACTTCTCTTCGGGAAAAATGATTTTCGTGAACACTCATCCTGCGGAGATTAGCTCCGATCGTTTGGGCGATTCATTGGCGAAAATTCGGGCTATTCACCCGGATCGAAACTTTACGATCGAATTACCGGCGGCTGTTTTGGAAATGCCAGATTCGTTGTCGGTTGTTGAAGCCGCGACTAAAGACATGAACGTTGACATTTCAATTTATGGGTTGCGAGCAGAATCGATTCGCTTGGCTGACCTACAACGTTTGGCTCCTAGGGTTGTCAAACTATCTGAATGTCTTGTTCGCAACATTCAAGACGCGGATCAAGCCAAACAAAAACTAGTTGCATCAATCGTCAAAATGTTGGTCGAATTGGATGTCCAACCAATGGCCGAATTGGTTGAAACAGTTGAAGAGCATAAAGCGTTGAAACGACTCGGCGTGCAGTTGGCGCAAGGGTTTTATTATGGACAGCCAAGTTCAATTGACGATTGCCTTGAGCATAAAAATGGTAAAGGCAAAACGTCAAAAGGAGAAGTTGTTAAATCAGTGGCGGTCAAATCAAAAGCCGTCAAATCGGTTGACAAAGACTCCGCTGGCACCGATGCAGCAGACTGCTCGGCTAAAGCTGATTCAATGGAAGACGATACGACAGAGACGTTTCGTAAATTGAAAAACGAGAAAGAGGATGATGCCCAGTGGTTGTTGTCCCAGCCTGCTGATAATTATGTGCTTCAGATTATGGTCACCTCGTCAAAGACTGTTGCAACTGAGTATGTGGAGAATCAAGATCAGCCGGGGCCATTTTCAATCGTCCCCAACATGGGAAATCGCCGACATTTGCTCTCTGTCTTCTATGGCTCATTTGACGATCGCGAAACTGCGAAGGCGGTTGCAAAGAAACTTAAGAACCCGAACTGCTGTCCATTGGTGCGGAAGTTTGCGAGCGTTCAAGCTGAAATTAAAAAAGCAATTTCCAGCACGATGTAAGACGTTGCCTCGCGGCTCAAGACTTTCGTTGGACACACCGGTCCAAATCAACGCTAAGTATTGAGAAGCATTAAGGCCCCTGCCCTGCCACGATGGATAGAAATGTTCGTCGTTTTTTTGTTGTTCACAGAATTAAGTGGCAGGTGTGATCTGACAGCTTTTAGATCGCCAGGTCCGAATATGACATCGACTTGGCTTCGGCGAGTGAGAGTGCCATGTTTACGCTGTTAAAAATGGCTTCGCGTTAGAAGGCCCCGAAATAACATATTCACGGGACTACCTCCGAATCGCATCGCTCACGTAAGCTTGTCAGCCACTCATGCGATTCTGTTACCGGCAAGGCCGTGAAGCATGGCACCCACTCGACTGACAAAGCACTCGAAATGCTCGAGTGAGCCACTGAATTCCATGAAGAACCTCTAAGTGAAATTCGGTGTCAATTAAATCGCCAGCCATAATTTCGAATTGGCATCCAGGACTACGTTTGGCCTCGGAGTTTTGCTAGGCAGTCGAGTGTATTTTTCATGTCCTCAGGCAAGGGGGCTTGGATGGTTTGCCGCTGGCCAGTTTCGGGGTGAGCGAACTCGATTTGGTGAGCGTGGAGTGCTTGCCGGTCGAGGATCACTTGCATGTCATCTTCTTTGCGAGTCAGATCTTTCAATGCGAGGCTTGCTCGCCCGCTGTAGAGTTTATCGCAAAGCACGGGGTAACCGGCGTGGGCCATGTGCACGCGGATTTGGTGAGTGCGGCCGGTTTTAGGTTTGACGCGTATTAGTCCAAACCCACGGAAACGTTTTTCGACTTCGTATACCGAAACGGCATCGCGACTGGTCGAATGATTTTCGCGGACGGCTTTCTTTTCGCGTTGGTACGGGTGCGCACCGATGGGTTTGTCGATCAGGTCACTGTCGCGATCGGGTTCAGGAGTGACGATCGCGAGGTATTCTTTGTTGACGGTTCGCTGTTCGAATTGAGACGCAAGTCCGCGATGGGCGGCGTCAGTTTTGGCGACTAGGATAACGCCGCTGGTATCCCGATCCAAACGGTGGACGATTCCGGGCCGAGTGGGACCGCCGACGGCGCTGAGATTTTTGAAGTGAAACGACAGGGCGGCGGTAAGGGTGCCCGACCAATGGCCTTTGGCGGGGTGAACCACCATCGCGGGAGGTTTGTTGATGGCCACCATGTGTTCGTCTTCGAACAGCACGTCCAGCGGGATGTCTTCGGGTAGGGATCCGTCAGGGCTGGCTTCTGGCAGAGAGAAAGTTACCGTCTGGTCGGTCTTTACACGTGAGGACGATTTGGCAGAACCGCCGTCGATTAAAACGTCCCCCGCCGATATCGAACGCTGGATTTTTACTCGACTGAACTTCGGAAAGTGTCGTCGCAGGAAGGAGTCAAGTCGTTCGAGGTCTTCGCTTTCGTCGACGACCATGGTCTCTTGTTTTGGGAGTTTTGTGTTCATGAAAACGTTTTCAGGCGAGTGGCGTCATTTGTTGCTTATCTCGATGCTTGGCGACAAAGCAGAAAATACGTCGCTCAAAAAAAGTAGTGGGATAAGCTTCTATTGTGCGACAGGTAAGTTAATTGAAAAACTAGGGTTGTAGTTGGTAGTCGGTGGAAGTGTTGTAAATCTTATTGACAGATTCGAGTTTTTGCGAAGTTTGTTGGCGGAGTGATAACAATTCGAACAAGGAAAGGTTTACATATCGTCGCCATTTTTCGGGATTCGGCCCACGGGGCTTTTTCAATAGTTTATGATTAAGCACGGTCTAGCGCGGCAGAATATTCTGTTGGGTTGGCTGCATCACTTTTCTAGCCTCTGTCTCTCCTTCCTCACTAGCCTGACAGGGATTTCTAATCGAATTGAGGATAAGGCTGCTTAGCGGTTGTCTGGGAGACGAAAATGGTAAAGCAAACTTGGAAGCGCAGTTATTGCCAAAATTGCAGTAAGAACGTGCCACATTGGCGAAGAAAAGCGGATGGGTTTCAGGAAACCGTCTTGGGTTGGTTGGAGAGGATTCAGTTGGGCCGTTGGCATTGTATGCATTGTCAGTGTACTCGATATTTGCTTCCGCTTGTCGATGAAGACGCAGACGATTATCGGGTCGTTGATCCCACCGATCCTCTAGATCCCAGCAAGCCGGCGATTTGGTCACTCTCGAATTCCGCTAGTGACGATCCTGATGCAGGGGCGAGCGATTCGATGGTGGATGATCTAGATCCGCAGTTCGTTGACGGTGCCGCGTTTGAAAGTGCTGCGTTTGAAAGTGCTGAGCCAAATTCGAGTTTGGACACGCGCGATATGGAATCGGATGAGTCGTTTGCCGGGCGGCAAGAGCATGGTTTTGGAGACGATTCTGCTGGAGATCTGCCAGGCCAAGAAGTAAAAGCTGGGATGATTTTGGACGCCGATGTAGATTTTAGTCACGATGGAAACACGAAACCCGCTAACGTTTTTCCGCTGGCTGGTGATTTTGGGCATCCGGTTTCGACCGAGAATAAGTTCAGTGCAGGTGACGAGATTCCGGAGTTGATTGAGGTGCTCGAGGCTGAACCGGCGGGTAACTTTATCAAGGACCAATCGTTGGCGGCAGCGGCGACACGTATGCTTCGTTTTAGCGAGAAGTATCGTGACGCGTTGGTTGGTAGGGTTTTGTCCGGCAACGCAACGATTAGTGTTCTGATTGAAGACGGGAAGTATACTGAATCGGAACTGGTGAGCTGGATCGCTGACAAGGCTAAGCGGGATGGTGGCGAGATGGAAACGATTGAGCTGAGTCTACTTCCGAAAAAAGAGTAGATGAAGCGGAAGCGAAGGGCGTGACCTTTTTTATATCACCGCCGCAAGAAATGAACGTTCCGCGCGGGTGGGGCAGCATCTGGTTGGTGAGAGCTGTCAGCGTTGTAAGTTTTAGTTGGCTAATAGAGTTTTAGAATCGATTTTTGAAACACGCATAAGGATCGGGTGGCTGAGATGAAGTTTATTGAAATGAATGGCGCGACATTAGAGGCGATTATTGAATCTGATGAGCTTCATGGTACCGATCTATCGAGTGTCGGTGTTACTTCGGAATCTATCGTACGAGTGAATGAGCAAGGCGATATCGAAATTCGCCGGTCGCATAAGTGGTCGGTGATTGGCGGGTTGCTTGGGGGTTTTGAAGGCCGCGTGAAGCGGATTACTGGGTTTGATTGGGTTTAGGTTTCCGGGTTTGGGCTTTGAATGTGCCTGGTCTATGTAGGGGCTCATGTTTTCAGGGCGGATCAGTTTTGCAGATTAGGCAGACGCGTTGATGGTGGTCAGTCGCGTGAGCGAGGATTTTCACCGGTGCCTCGCTAGCGGGGTGGTTGATTTAATAGGTTTCGGCGAAGCCTGAAAATGTGGTGATGGTGCTTTCAGCCTGTCATGCACGCAGGCGGGCATTCTAGTGGACGGTTTTCTGACGAAATCAACAGGGCCCTAGCGCGTCGGGCTATCAGGGCACACGGATGTGCGTGCGGGAATCCGTGTGTCTGTGGTTGTTTTTTTTTCGTCCACAACGAGAGATTCGGCTTCGTAAGCTCTGGGTGAGAGCAGTTAGCAACGAACTTGTCGCTAAATTACTGGAAGAATTTTTTTGAAAAGACGCAGCTCTTACTGGTACTAGAACATCTGGAACTGGCCGGCCGGTTCGAAGGCGGCTTCATAATGTTTGATTTCTGGCGGTTGTTCGGCGGCGGGCCAGAGGATCGCGACGACGTCAAACCGGACCCGGCAATTTTCCAAGCCGAGCCGGCGGAGGTAGCCTTGGGCGGTTTTGGTGATTCGTTGGATTTTGATTTCATCGACCGCTTCGGCGGGAGAGGTGCCATCGTCGCGTCCGCGTGTTTTTACTTCGACGAATACGAGCGTGTCGTGGTCGGCCATGATCAGGTCGATTTCGCCAAAGTGGTCGGAGTATCCGCGGTCGATCGTGATCCACCCCTCGCGCAATAAAAAACGCTCGGCCTCGCGTTCACCGCGTTGCCCGAGCGTTAAATTTTTTGTCGACCGATCAATTAACCGAGTGATCGGTTTGGAGAGCGTGATTCGTCGGTAGTATTTTCGAAGTGCGTTCGAAAGGCTAGGTCTTGGCGAGCTCGAACGGTTGGTTTGTTTGAGCTCGTTCAAGATTATTCTCCGGTGGCTTCTTCAGCGATTTTTTTGACTGTCTCGGCAGCTTCTTTCGCTGCGTTTTTGCCTTTGTCGATTAGCGTTCCTGCGTCAGACTTAGTTTCAGCGGCTGCTTTTTCAGCGGCCTCGCCCGCAGCCTTTTCAGCAGCAGCCTTGTCCGCGGCTGCTTTGTCCGCGGCAGCCTTGTCCGCGGCTGCTTTGTCCGCGGCAGCTTTGTCGGCGGCAGCTTTGTCGGCGGCAGCTTTGTCAGCCGCAGCCTTGTCGGCGGCAGCCTTGTCGGCGGCAGCTTTGTCAGCGGCTGCTTTGTCAACAGCAGCCTTGTCAGCTTCGATTTTCTCAGCGGCGGCTTTGTCAGCAGCAGCCATGTCAGCCGCGACTTTCTCAGCTGCTGCTTTGTTGGCGGCAGCCTTTTCAGCTGCAACTTTCTGAGCGGCTGCTGTTTCCTCAGCGACTACATCAGCGTTCATGCGAGTGTCTGTGTCGTCGCCTTTGGGGGGCACGACACCAGCTGCGGATTCAATTTCAGGGAACGAACCAGGCGATTCTTTTTCTGGAATCGATGGTCCAGGTGCATCACCAATGATTTCTTCTTCGAAGTTGGTGAACGTTTGGTAAAGCGTCGCATACTTGTCTTCGCTGCAACGCTTGACTGCTCGGCGAGCCGATTCGGCCAAAGGGGCTTCAGGGGCTGCCTCGATGAACTGTTCGTAGAGCTTCTTCGCGTCGTCCATTTTTCCCAAGCTTTCTTGAGCGTACGCCAAGCAGTATTGGGCTCTTTGACTGATCATCGACGTTTTGAGCGAATCGTCGGCGTCGACGACGGCTTGGAAACTTGTCTTCGCTTTTTTGATTGCGAGCAAACCTTTTTCGCGATCGGTGCCGAGTTGTCGGAGGCCGGTTTTGAGTTGAATGTCGCCTGACATCAACGAGCTCATCACCGCGACGTTGCTGCCCGCATAAGATTCGGCAACGTTGTCTAGGTTTTGAGTGTCGCCCGTTCGCTGGTCAATAAACTGTGACTGGCTAAACTCTTCCCATTTGACGGATTCGCCTGAGAATCTGGATTGTTGGTAAACGCCCCAAGCGATCACAGCCAGCACCGCTGCAACGACGACCAGACCGATGGTGGTCGCATGTGGTGCCATGCTTTCGATAAACTTTTCGCTGCCGGTTAGTTCTTCAACTGGAGCTTCCTCGACTACCGGCAAAACGCTCGGCTTCGGAGTGTCCTGTGGTTTACGTGGATCTGGGCGATTCTTCAGTGCCGTTTTTTGGCTCATGGTTATTCTCGTGAGGTCAATCCTTGACCGCTTAATGGAGAGGGAAATTCTTATCTGTTGGTTGGACGGATCGGCAGTTCATCAATTGAACGGATCGATTCCGATCTGATAGTATACGAACGATCGATTCTTTCGGTCAATAGCGTCCAAATCTTGTTCTTGGCTTTCGTTTCGACTACCAAACGGCCAAAACCTTCGATAACCTTGCGGCACGGTGGTGTTGAGTGCGTCAGGTTCCTTTGGCAAGGGCTTTGATCGTTGCTGGCCGCCCTGCCCTGCCGAACGGATTTGGTGGCATTTTTTTCGGAACAAGTAGAAGTTAAAGCAGCAATGAGCGGTCTGAATCCCCCCCAAGCCGAAGCGGTTAACACTCTTTCTGGGCCAATGTTGGTATTGGCGGGAGCGGGCACTGGTAAGACTCGTGTGATTACTTTTCGAATCGCGAAATTGATCAAATCGGGTATTCCGGGCGGTCGGATCTTGGGGATGACCTTCACCAACAAAGCCGCCAATGAGATGAAAGAGCGGCTGGAGCAGATGTTGGGGGCGCCCGGTGGTAAGCAGCAGAACAAGTATCAAAAGAAAAAAGCTGCCGGCGAGGATCCAAACACCCCAACGATCTCGACCTTTCACTCGTTGTGCGTTCGGATTCTGCGGCGGCAAATAGATAAACTGGGCTATCCGCTGAAGTTTACGATCTACAACCGTGGCGATCAAGAAAGTTTGGCTCGGACGGTTCTGCGAGAATTGAATGTTTCGGACAAACTTCTGGCGCCGAATCAGTTGTTGTTTTGGATCGGGCACTGGAAATGTAAATCCATGGATCCTCGTCAAGCGGAATTGGCGAGCGATTCGGATGCTCAGCATCTTGCGGCGGTTGGATACCGACGTTACCAGCGCCAGCTCAAGCTTTCGGGCGCGGTGGACTTTGATGATCTGTTGCTGTTGACCGAACGGTTGTTTAAAGAGCATCCGGATATCCGAGCGGAAGAGGCCGCTCGGTTCGATCATATTTTGGTGGACGAGTATCAAGACACGAACACCAGTCAGTACCGGATTGTGAAAGGCTTGGCCGACCCACACCGGAATTTGTGCGTGGTGGGCGACGACGATCAATCGATCTACGGTTGGCGAGGTGCGGAGGTGGAACACATTCTCAGCTTCCACAAAGACTGGCCGGACGCGAAGGTGATTCGACTCGAGGACAATTATCGGTCGACCGAAGCGATCATCGAAAAAGCCAACACGCTGATCCGGTTCAATACCACTCGCCACGACAAGGTCCTTAAAGCCGCCCGGCCGAACGGCGAAGTACCTTCGATTCGGCAGTACTCCAACGAGACGGTGGAAGCTCAAGAAACGGTTTACGATTTGCAGCGACGATTGCAGGTGCCTGGTCGAGAGCCAAGGGACTTCGCGATTTTGTTTCGGACGAACGAGCAGCCGCGGATTTTTGAAACGGAACTGCGAAAAGCAAAACTGCCTTACATCTTGGTTGGGGGGATGTCGTTTTTTGATCGTAAAGAGGTCAAGGACTTGCTGGCTTACCTGCGTTTGTTGGGTGAAGAGCCGGACGAGATTTCGGTGTTGCGTGTGATTAATACACCGCCGAGGGGGATCGGGAAAAAGTCGATCGAGACGTTGCTCAATCACGCAATTTCCAACAAAATTCCATTGTGGGATATGGTGTGCGGCAAAGCGGATCGGCCGAAGTTGACGACGCCAACGAATCGAGGTTTGGATCAGTTGGCCCGGATTGTGGAAGATGTGGCTTACCAAGATTCGGGTAGGTCGCTGGTTGATATCGCTCGGAATATGGTTGAGGCGACTCAGTATCGTAGTGAATTGGAACGGATTTATTCTGATCCGAATGAGTTTCAGACGCGTTGGAATACGGTCGAGCAGATTGTTAACGCGGTGGCAGAGTACGAAGAGCGTGCGGCGAAGCCTCGGCTGTCTCAGTTTTTGGACAAGTTGTTGTTGGGCGAGCAGGATGCCAGTGACGAGAAGGAAAAGCAGCTTAAAAAGAACGCGATTGCGTTGATGACGATGCACAGTGCCAAAGGGTTGGAGTTCCCCGAGGTTTACATGGTGGGGTTGGAGGAAGGGATCTTGCCGCATCATCGTTCGTTGGAGGATGAGCGGACGGTGGCCGAAGAGCGGCGGCTGGCTTACGTTGGTGTGACGCGGGCGGAAGAGCGTTTAACGTTGTCGATGTGTTTGACTCGGATGAAGTGGGGTAAAGCCCGTGATACGCTGCCAAGTCGATTTTTGTATGAGATTTCGGGGCAAGCAGAACATCCGAATTATTTGAAGGCTTGCCGACCGGCGAAGCGGTAGTCCTTCCAATCTTAATCCCTGTTAGAGACTTGGCTCGATCTTGCCTCGAGACCTTGATGATTTGCTGAAGAGCGAAGGGGCATTAAGAGCTTCTCGTACTACCTTGTTCAATAACGCCAAGAAGCTTCGAGAGATGAAGGTGTTTCTGTAAGGGGGCGACGTTCAAATTTATAGCGTGTGGGAATCCTCGCTAACGTGTCGGGCCACCATTTATAGGACTTTCTAGTTTGTAAAACTAATTCACCTTGGATCCAGGGAGACGACCGTTGCCCATGCAATAAGAATTGGTATGCTGAGAACTATTTGGTGAGTTTCGTTTTTTGGAGATCGTTAATGTTGTTTGCTTCTTGCTGTGGTAACGTTGCTTTTCGCGTAGTTGGTTTCGTGATCGTGTTCAGCTTTTGGGTCGGAACGGCCTTACCGAGTTACGCGTCTGGGTACCAAGATGTAAATGCCCAACCAGTCGAGGAGGTTCCGGTTGAGCCTGCGGATGCTCCCAAGTCTCAAAAAACAAAGCCATTAGCCGCCAAAAAATGGTTCAAGAAAATTCAAGCGATTGGCGCTGACTACGAGAAAGGCGACACACAAGCCCAAGCTGATTTAGCTCGCAGTCAGCTCATCGAGAGCATTGCTAATTCGATGGATGGGAGTGCAATCAAAATTCGAACCAAAATAAGGGAGGTTCGCTGGAGGAAAGGTTTTGCTGAGGTGCGGACCGAGCGAGAATACGACACGAAGTTAGGCAAGAAAACGCCGCTGCGAATCGTTCGGATTACGCCGATAGAGATAAAAATGACACAGGTGGAAGCCGCAGCGATTGTTCCAGGTCAACGATTGGAATTTAACGGCCAGTTGAAATTTCACCCAAGACGTTGGGGGGCAGTTGGTAGATCGACGAATTCCCAGCAAATGTACGACTTGCGACACGAGTATCTCGGTGGTCTATATCTCGGCACCTTTACGTCCACAAACTACGAATGTTTGATTAATGGAAAAAAGGTCCAGCCACGATGGACTGTAATGCCAAGTGAAGATGATG